>JALVPA010000171.1 GCA_027026055.1 Campylobacteraceae bacterium
CTCGTGTACCGTTGGTACAAGAGAAGGTCAAAGCCTACTTCAACAAAGAGCTCAACAAGTCGGTCAACCCCGACGAAGTGGTCGCGATCGGCGCGGCGATCCAAGGCGGTGTGTTGGCGGGTGACGTCAAAGATGTTTTGTTGCTCGACGTTACACCGCTGAGCCTCGGTATCGAAACGTTGGGCGGCGTGATGACGAAGATCATCGAAAAAGGCACCACCATCCCGGCGAAAAAGTCGCAAATCTTCTCTACCGCGGAGGACAACCAGCCTGCGGTAAGCATTCATGTCCTCCAAGGTGAGCGTGAGTTCGCCAAAGATAACAAATCGCTCGGTATGTTCGAGCTTCAAGGTATCCCGCCCGCACCGCGCGGCGTACCGCAAATCGAAGTGACCTTCGATATCGACGCCAACGGTATCTTGACCGTATCCGCGGTGGACAAAGGTACGGGTAAATCGCAAGAGATCAAGATCACCGGTTCTTCCGGTTTGAGCGAAGAGGAGATCGAGCGTATGATCCAAGACGCCGAAGCGCACAAAGCCGAAGACGAAAAACGCAAAGCGATCGTCGAGGCGAAAAACCAAGCCGACGCGTTGATCCACCAAACGCGCAAGTCTCTCGAAGAGCTCGGCGACAGCTTCGATGCGAACGAAAAAGCCAATATCGAAGCGGCGATTGCCGATCTCGAAGCGGTGATCAAAGACGACAACGCCACCAAAGAGCAGATCGACGAGAAGGTCAAAGCGCTGACCGAAAAGTCGCATAAGCTCGCCGAAGCGGTCTATGCCAAAGAGCAAGGTGCACAACAAGGCGCAGCCGGCGGCGACGCGGGTAAAAAAGCGGATGACGACGACGTCATCGACGCCGAAGTCGAATAACGCGACAAGCCTACGTGTTAATCCCACTTCTTCAAGCCCGATCTTCCGAAAGGAAAGTCGGGCTTTTTTTATTTACATCAAACTGTATGCAATCGTTTAAAAATCGAAGGGATGAAAGACCATCACCCAAATATTGGTACTCTCTTCGCTAAAGGCAAGATCGATGCGAACGGGTACTTGCGCCGCCATCGCACGGAGGCTGATGCCCGCGTCGAATTTCATCTCTTCGAAAAGCTCTTCGTTATAACTCGGATTGACATTACCCGCTTCTACGAATCCGACGAGTTGTAACCAATCGACGGCGACGGGAAGATAATCGCTTTTGCGAAAGGGATTCCATCTCAATGTCGCGCGATATTCGGCGGTAGCGTACATTACGGCGCGATCGGTGAAACGGTTGGTGTTGTAACCGCGCATACGAAACATTCCGCCGAGTCGCCCCCCTTCCCACAAAGGCGGTCGGTGCGCATCGATGCCGGGACGTATTTGCGTCGTTTTATCCCATGAAAAAGAATATCCCGTCCAAAAACTCATAGCAAGGACATTTTGTTGCGTATAGGATAAAGCGGGCATGGTGAGGTAATGGTTGTATTTGAATTCCAGAAAATCCCAGCTTTGCAGCGAGTCGCCCCATCCGAAATCTTTGCTGTATTGGAGTTTGAACTGATATCCGCGAGAGGGGTTGATATCGAAATCGGTATTGTCGTGATCGATGAAAAAATAAAGACCGTTGGTGTTCCACTCTTTGAGTCCGCGGGAAGATCTATCCGTCCCTTCCGTCGGAGGTAGATAGTTGTCGAAAGTATAATGTTCGTAAAAACCGGTAATGCCTATTGAGGTGCGCCCCGTTACGAAAGGAACGCCGCCGCCCGCCCGGTCGCGTCCGATCGCAAAGCCGTTTCGCAGTTCGTAATAACCCGTCGGATTCTCTTTTCCTTCGCCGATTGGCAAGACATATTTCAGCGTCGCATACACAAAATCGGTATCGCCCGATGTCTCCACATACTCTTTTTCGTTGGAGCTTTTGTCGTGGTTGTAAAGATAGTAGCGAGCTTTGGGAAAGTAGCTTTTGTTTCCCAATACGGAAAACAATATCCGTTCCGTTCCGGGTAGCAAATAGTCGAAGATCGCCGCGAAACCGCCGGCAAAATTTTTATTCTCTTCTATCCCGTTTACCGTGACCTTTTGCGAGGTACCGTAATAAAACGTCGCCAAAGCGGTGGTTTGCGGTTGTATAAAGCCCTGTTTGATGACGCCGACACCTCCGGCAAGACCGGTCGAATCGGTGGAAAAGAGATAAGGAATATAAACGGTATCTTTACTCAGACGGAATATGGAAGCGAGATCGTTTTTCGCCTCTTGCGAGATATCCGATCCGGCGCTGTCATCCGCTGTTACGTTCGAAAGACCGATAAGTGTGGTGTATACATAATGTGCAAATCGTTTCATGGAATTATTATATAGAGACTTTAGTTTGATTTTGGTTATAATCTTTTATATAGAATTGTTCGGTTAAATATGTATCGAATCGAGGAGTAGGGTATGGATATCAAAAATTGCGAGTCTCTCGAAGAAGCGAGAGAGATGATCGATGCGTTGGACGAAAAAATCGTGGAGCTCATTGCCGAGCGAAACGCTTATATCAAGCAAATCGCGAAGTTTAAAAAGAGTGTGGAAGAGATCAAAGCGGACGAACGTATCGAAGATGTGATCAATCGCGTGCGCGCTAAAGCGATCGAACTCGATCTCAACCCAAATCTCATCAACGACTTGTACGTCCGTATGATAGACAGTATGGTCGAGAGCGAAATCGAAGAGTTCAACAACGCACAGCGCTTTTAAGCGCTTTTGTTACATCATCTCTTCCATCAAGACGTCGATGATGTCGCTCATCGTCAAAATCCCTTTGAGTTCGTTGTTGTCGATGACCAGCAGGCGTTTGATGGAGTTGGTCACCATCATGCGCGCGGCGTATTTCATCTCCAGTTCGGCGGAGACGGAGATGGCGGGAACATTGGCGATGTCGTAAACGTTAAGTAGGTCGATGTCACCGTCTTCGGCAACGATACTTTGCAAAATGTTTTTGAAGGTGACCAGACCGTAAGCGCCGGAAGAAGCGCTCTTTTCGACGATGACTGAACGGACTTTGTTCGTGCGCATCAACGCCAGCGCATCTCTCACGGGCGCCATCGGCGAGATGCGCACCAACTTGTCGTAAGGGGTCATAATCTCTTTTACCAACATTGTATCCTCCTTATAACATCGATTTGATGTCGTGTTCGAATTTTTGTAGCTCTTCGGTATCGAGTCCTGCCACATGCGTTAAGGGGAAGGTAAACGCCATTGCGGGAGTCTCCGGGTCATCAAGCGAAAAGTGTTCTCGCAGGGTGCGCATCACTTTCATCGTTAACTTTCGCGGCAACACAAAAAGCAAAACGGAGACATT
>JALVPA010000172.1 GCA_027026055.1 Campylobacteraceae bacterium
CTGCCAAAAACTTGGCGTCGACATCTGTCGACGAACGCGTTATCGCCACATCGGCCAAGGGAATAATCTCTTCGACAAGCTTCTCTTTCGGCTCGTCTGCGGCATTGATAAGCTCTATATCCTTATCGGCGGCGAGCATATCGAGTCCGCTTTGATGAATATGGTCGCATACTACTACGGTTTTTGTTGCCATAATGTACCTTTGTTATGAGATAGCGTTAGGATTAGGAAATATAGATACGTATATAGAATAAGATGAAGTTTCATACCGTGTCCCGGTTGGTGCGGGTGCGTCCCGCCGTCTATTTTTTCAGAATATCCGCAAAAGCGTCGCCCAACGTCATGCTTTGATCTTGACTTTGGTTGATTTTTTCGAGTGCGTTTTTTTCTTCTTGACGTTCCAAACGTTTAACGGATACGCGAATACGATCGTTTTCGGGATCGATATAGGTGATTACGCCGCGAACTTCCTGACCTTTTTCCAATTCATCCGCTTTGAGAGGATAAAGGTCCTCCGTTCTGATCAACGCGTCTACATTATCCGCCAACTGAATAAAGACGCCGAAGTCTTTGATATCTTTGACCGTCCCCGTCACTATAGAGCCGTTTTTGTGCTCTTTGGCATACGCAGCGACCGGAGAGTCTTCGAGCGCCTTTTTACTCAAAGAGATTTTGCCCGCCTCTTTGTCGAGACGAATAATCTTCACTTCCACTTCGTCACCGACATTCAACTCGCTTTTTGCATTCTTGCTTTTATCCCAAGAGATCTCTTGATTGTGCAACAATCCTTCGACTTGACCGAGTTTGACAAACGCGCCGAAATCGGTAATCGACGTCACTTCCCCTTTCAATACATCGCCTACTTTATGCTCCGCAACGAAGGCATCCATCGGTTTGGGAAGAAGATTTTTCAAACTTACGCGCAATCTTCTGTTCTCTTTGTCGATTTCGATCACTTCGACATTGATTTCGTCGCCGTTGTTCAAATAGTCTTTGGGATGTTTGACGTTTTTGTCCCAAGAAATTTCCGAAACATGCAAGAACGCTTCGAGATCTTCTCCGAGATCGACAAATACGCCGTACGGTTCGATATTGGATACCGTAACGCTGACCGTATCGCCCACCTCGATAATTTCATCGATGTTTTCCCAAGGATCCGGAGTTGCGTCTTTGATGGAGAGCGAGAGATGTCTTTTTTTCTTGTCGTAATCCAACGCCACTACGCTAACCTCATCGCCCTCTTCAAAATATTTGGCGGGATTGACGGGACCTTTATGAGAAATTTGGGAGTAGTGAACCAACCCGTCGATACCGCCCACATCGACAAACATACCATAAGAGGTAATCTTTTTCACCGTACCGACGACGGGTTCTTTCTCTTCGAGAAGCTTCGTAACGATCTCTTCGGTCTTGGCTCTTTCTCTTTCGATCAACTCTTTTCTGGAGATGACGACGGAACCTTTCTCTTTATCCACTTTGACAATCAACGCTTTGACTTTCTTCCCGATAGGGTCGGTTTTGGAAGAGAGATACGAAAGGGTACGCGGCATAAAAAATTCGAGCCCGTCTACATCGACGACATAACCGCCTTTGTTTTTCTTTGTAACGACACCTTCTACGATATACTCCTGCTCGGGATCGTACTCTTCGATAAACTCTTTCAATGCCGCTTTCGCTTTCGCTGCTTTGTGAGAGACGCGTCCGCGTCCGAGATTGACCACCTCTATCTCGTCGCCGACTTTAAACGTAACGTTGCCTTCTTCGTCTTTGATCTCGTCCAAGTCGAGATTGGCGTCTCTACCTCCGCCGATGTCCACTACGGCGAGATTGTCTTTTTCGTCGATCTTGACTACGATACCCGTAATCAAATCGCTTCGTGATTCGGATTTTTTAAACGACTCTTCGAGCATCGCTTCAAAATCGACTTCTTCCACTTCGATATCTTCGAACTTCATACCTATCCTTCTACTGTGTACACAAATTTTGCGTTATTATATCCAAATATGTTATAAAGATGCTTACGATTCGTAGCGACAGATAGTCTCGAAGACTTCGAAATAATCGGGAAACGTTTTGGCGACACAGTCGGGATCGTTGATCGTTACCGAAGCGGGATCGAGCGCCAAAAGCGAAAAACACATCGCCATACGATGATCGTTGTAGGTATCGATCTCAGCATGTCTGAGGCGTTTCGGTGGTGTGACGGCGAGATAGTCTCTACCCTCTTCCACTTCGGCGCCCGTTTTGCGAAGCTCCGTCGCCATCGCATGCAAACGATCGGTCTCTTTTACCCGCCAGTTATAAATATTGCGCAAAACGGTCGTACCTTCGGCAAAGAGCGCCGTCGTCGCGATTGTCATCGCCGCATCGGGGATATGATTGAAATCCATGTCTATAGCACGAAGCGTACCTCTGCTCACGGCTATCGATTCGTCGTAGCGTTGTACTTTCGCCCCCATCTTCTCCAACACATCGGCAAACGCCACATCTCCTTGAACGGAACGCTTTCCTATTCCGTGTACTTCGACACGACCGCCTTTAATCGCGGCGGCCGCCATAAAGTACGAAGCCGCCGAGGCGTCGCCTTCGACCAATATTTTACCCGGCGAACGGTATCGCATACCTCCAGGTACGACGAAACGTTCGTAGTTTTTGTGTTTGACCGACACCCCGAAACGACGCATGATATCGAGCGTCATATCGATATAAGGCTTGGAGACCAATCTGCCTACGATGTCGATATGCGTATCGTTTTTTGCCAAAGGTGCCGCCATCAAAAGTGCGGTAAGAAACTGACTCGAAATCGAACCGTCGATAGAGACCTCTCCGCCTCTCAACCCCTCCGCAACAATACGCAACGGCGGGTAACCATCGTTTTCGATATACTCGATATTCGCACCCATTCGGCGCAAGGCATCCACCAGATGTCCGATAGGACGCTCTTTCATTCGCGGCTCACCCGTGAGGAGATAGCTTCCTTCCCCCAAAGTCAACGCTGCCGTAAGCGGTCGCATCGCCGTACCCGCATTGCCGAGATAGAGTTCGCACTCCTTCTTAACGTGAAAAGCGCCGCCGTTTCCTTCGATGATACAAGTCGTATTATCCTCCGAAAGCGTATAGGAAACACCCAATTTTCGTAACGCTTCTCTCATATAACGCGTATCGTCGCTATCGAGAAGGTTGGAAAGCTTTGTCGTACCTTCTGCCAAAGCCGCAAGCAACAACGTCCTGTTGGATAAACTTTTGGAACCCGGCAAACGCACCGTACCCTCGACGCGCTTTACCGGTTTGAGGTGCAGTTGTTTCATGCTTTCGCACCTTCTTTCTCTTCTTTCTCTTCGATCATCTCTTCGATTTTGTCGATGACATTTTGCACGATCCAATCGGGAGTCGACGCGCCCGCACTGATACCGCACAGGCGCTTTCCTTCGAACCATTCGGCACACAGTTCCGACTCGTTTTCGATCAAATAGCTCTCGTCGCAATACCGCTTGCAGATCGAATGAAGCTGTTTGGTATTGGAAGAGTGCTTACCGCCGATCACAATCATGACATCGGCATCTTTTGCCAACTCTGCCGCCGCATCTTGATTTTCGAACGTCGCATTACAAATGGTGTTGAAAACACGCACTTCTTTATGCGACAGCACCAGTTTGTTGACTACCTTGACAAAATCGTCGGGTTTACGTGTCGTTTGCGATACGACGGCAACCTTGGAGAGGATAGGCAACCCTTCCAGCTCCTCCGCATCGGCAACGATAAAAGCGTTTTTAGGATCTTTAGCGTAACTTACCACACCTTTGATTTCGGGATGATTCGCATCACCGAAGATGACGATACTATATCCCTCATCGCTCATCTTTTCGACAATTTTTTGCGGTGTCGTCACATACGGACAAGTAGCGTCGATGATTCGATTACCTTGCGATTTCAGTGTTTCCAACTCGTTCTTCGGAATGCCGTGCGTACGAATGACGACGGCGTCTTTTTCTTCAATCTCCTCCAAACGCTCGGCAAGCCCTATGTCGTATCCCTCTTTAAGACGATTGATTTCGTCTTTGTTGTGAATCAAAGGACCGTAGGTTTTGCTTCCGCGATGCTCTTCGGCGATACGAATGGCGCGTTTTACACCAAAACAAAATCCGTAACTGGAAGCCAATGCGACTTTCATCAACGTAACTCCGCACCCGTTTTGTATTTGAGTTTTTCAAGCACCGTTGCCACCGCTTCTTCGATATCCGCCTCTTCCAACGTTTTGTCGAACGATTGAATGAAAAGACGTATCGTTACCGATTTTTTATCCCCCAAACTCTCGTCTGTGTAGACGTCTATCGGGAAAACATCTCGAAGATTTTCCACCTCTATATCTCTCAAAGCATCGGCAATCGCTTTGAAATGTATCGACTTATCGACCACAACGCTCAAATCTTTATATACCCCTTGATAGTTGGAAATCGCTGTAGCGTTTTTGTGGTCTGGCATCAACACGTCAAAATTGAGCTCCGCAATATACGTGTCGGGAATATCGAAATCGGCTTGTACATTCGGATGCAGTTTGGAAAGATACCCGCAATGTCGACCGTCCACGAAAACATCGGCGGATTGATACGGATGAAGCAAAGCGTTTGTTTCCGTACACGGCTCCAACCGCACCGCACCCACTACGGACTCCAACTTGCTTACGAACGTGAAAAAGTCGATCGGATCGGGCTTACCCGCATTGGGTACGGAGGCAAGCTCTTTTTGTCCCGAAAAGACAAAAGCAACCTTCGTACTTTGACGACGCTTCGCATCGTACACCGCCCCGATTTCAAAAAGCGGAATCGTACGTTTGGAGTAATTAACATTACGTTTCACCGCTTGCAACGCATTGATTAGTAGTGTCGTTCTTAGCGTGTTAAGTTCTTCGGCGATGGGGTTGGCCAAATCTTCGTTTGATTTCAAGGTTTCGAAACCGTATCGTTCGAGCATGTCGCGCTGCGAAAAGAGATAGGAGACGTTTTCGAAAAATCCTGCGGAAACAGCGCGCTGTCGCAACGCTTTTTTAGCTTGATGACGTTTCCATGCGTCATTGATACGATTTTTTTCCGTAAAACAAAGCGCTTTGGCGGGAATATTGTTGATCCCTATCATACGCACAATCTCTTCGGTAATATCCTGGATATTGGAAATATCGTGCCTAAACGAAGGTACGCTTACCGAAAGTTGATCTTCACCGATTTTTTGTATTTCGAAACCGAGTTTCTGCAAAACCGCCACAATTTTACTCAACTCAATCTCCATTCCGACAATCGTGGAAATTTCCGAAACGCTTACCGAAAGTTTGACCGGCTCTCTATCGTTATGTACCTCCAACATGCCTTCGTAACACTCGATATCGCTGTATCTATCGAGCAACGACGCCAAATAACGCAAACCGAACGTCAAATCGGGATTGGAACCTCTCGAAGTGCGATAGTAAAGTTCGTCCGTTTCAAACGATGCCTTATCCTCTTCCGAAACCGCTTCGGAGAGAATATCGGGCGGAATGTAACTCGCTTCGATAAAGATTTCGCCTCCAAGCGCTCGCACTTTGCTTTCGGACGTTTGGTTCACTCCCACAATACCCGCATGTTTCCCGTTGATATGCACATGGACAATCCCTTTGCGATGCCTTTCTACGGAAACGATAATGCGTTCTTCTTCCTCTTCGACATAAGGTTTCGTATCGTAAAAACGCAAAATCACACCTGTTGCGTGCACGGCATACGCCACCGTCTTTTCTATAGGTGTCTGCGCTTCCGCACCGACAAATCCCAATCTCAAGCGAATCAAAAACACATCGTCTATTTCACGGATTCTCGCCAGTTTGTAGCGCAAATCCGCATCGGTTTCGCCTCTGCTGTGCAGTTCCGCTTTACGTGCGATACCCAGCTTCATACGCTCTTGCTGTTTGTACTCGAACGCTTTGAGTTCTCTTCCCAAAGCCGCCGAAAGATCGCGCGCCACACCGTAGATAGAGAGACAATCGCCTCTATTTGCCGTCAATTCGAGTTCGATAACCGTATCTGCTACTTTTTCGTATTCGGCAAGCGCTTTTCCTACTTTAAGCTCTCCGATACTCTCGTCGAGTATCATAATGCCTTTACCGAGATCTGGCAATCCGATCTCGCTTGCGGCACAGATCATTCCGTCGCTTTCCACACCGCGCAAAACCGCATGTTTGATCTCGAAATTGCCCGGCAATACCGCACCGATCGTCGCTACGGCGACATACTCGGCATCGACTACGTTCGCCGCGCCGCAGACGATCTGACGCACACCCGTACCGATATCGACTTGACAAACGTTAAGTTTGTCCGCATCGGGATGCTTTTCGCACGAAACAATCTTACCGATCACCACCTTTTCCGGGATGTGCATCTCTTCGATACTATCCACCTCCAAGCCGATGGCATTGAAAGTCTCGCTCAGTTTTTCATTGTCGATCCCGTCAAGATCGACAAACTCTTCCAGCCAACTTCTCGTTACTATCATCTAAACTGCTCCAACAAACGTAAATCGCCTTCAAACAAACTTCGTAAATCGGGAATACGGTGCATCAGCATCGCAATCCGCTCCACCCCCAATCCGAACGCGTAACCGCTTACGTCTTCGTATTCGACCGCTTTAAAGACGTTCGGATCGACGATACCGCACCCAAGTATCTCTATCCAACCGGTATGCGAACAGACACGGCATCCTTCGCCGCCGCAAAAAATACAACTGATATCGACTTCCGCCGAAGGCTCCGTAAACGGGAAAAAACTCGGACGAAAGCGAACATCGACATCCCCGAACATGTAGTGTAAGAAATCCGTCAATATCGCCTTGAGATTTGCAAACGACACCTTGCCCTTCTCGTCGACGACCAATCCCTCGACCTGATGAAACATCGGCGTGTGGGTCAAGTCGTAATCGCGTCTAAAAACCGCTCCCGGCGCAATCATGCGAATCGGCGGTTTTTGGGACTTCATCGTTCGTATCTGTACCGGAGAGGTGTGCGTACGAAGCAACATCCCGTCTTTAAAATAGAAGGTGTCTTGCATGTCTCTGGCGGGATGATACTTGGGAAGATTGAGCGCTTCGAAGTTGTGAAAATCGTCTTCGACCATCTCGCCGCTTTCGACCGAAAAATTGAGCGCGACAAAATAGTCGATAATCTTATCCATCGTCTCCATCACCGGATGCAACGCCCCTTTGTTCGGACGGCCGCCGTATAGCGTCACGTCGATTGCTTCGGCGCGCATTTTCGCTTCCAACGCCTCCGCTTTCAACGCCTCGCGCTTTTCGTCGTAAATGCGTTGCAACTGCGCTTTGAGGCGATTAAGCCCTTCGGCAAACGCTTTTTTCTCGGGACCGGGAATCTCTTTCATCTTTGCAAATTCGGAGGCGATATACCCTTTTTTCCCGAATATCTCGACACGTACCGCTTCAAGTGCTTCGAGCGTGTCGGCTCGAAGAATTTTCTCTTCCAATGCTTTCATATGTCCTCTATTGTCTCGTCTCTGATGGTAATCGGTGTGATTTTATCCAAAAAATCATAATAGGGTGATTTAGCAAGCCTTTTAGGTGACACCTTTGCACATCTTATGTTATAATCTATCAAAAAGGAGCTTGCCATGTGTGTCTTTTGCAAAATCGTCAACGGTGAAATTCCCAACAATACGGTACACGAAAACGACGATTTTTTAGCATTTCACGATCTCTATCCCAAAGCGCCGATACATGTGTTGGTCATTCCGAAAAAACACATCGAAAACTTCCAAAGCGTCGATCCCGACACAATGGCGGCAATGACGCCTTTTATCCAAGAAACGGCGAAAATTTTAGGCGTGGACGAAACGGGATATCGTTTGGTCACCAATAACGGAAAAGACGGCGGTCAAGAGATCTTTCATTTGCATTTTCACCTTCTCGGCGGCGGAAAATTGCGCTGGGACCACAGCCACGAGGATCCGCACAAAGCGCTGTAGCTTTTTCCTCCCCTTTAAAAAGATGCGCGGTTAAACCCGCCTCGATATAGACTTATTGTCAAACCGCAACGAAACTTACGAACAACACGCCCCGCCGAAACCGTCGTCAAACGCTTCATAAGCACTTCCGCCGCCCGATACGATAGACTCTTTGTCGGCAATCTTTTCACCGTTGTAAACAATCGTATAATAAACTTTTACCGAATCGCGTATGGAATTGACCGTCGTACAGTAACTCTCCAAAGAGGCCAGAATGTAACGTTTGGCTTTTGTCGTGTCAAAGGAGCTTTTGAAGTCGTAAACGATATGTATCGAAGAAAACTTCATCGGCACACTCGTTTGGCGCTCTATCTCGGCGGACACACTGTAATCGCGAACGGCATACCCGTCCCTCTCCGCCATCACCACCAAATCGATCCCCGTACACCCGATAATCCCCGTAGCGAAGTACTCTACCGGCGTGATCTCTTTACAATCAAGGATATAGCTTGACTTCGTCGTATTTGCTCGAAACTTCTTTTCTCCAAGATAATTCAACGATACACGCATTTATTTTTCTACCTCTTCTTTAGAGACTTGTTCGAGCCACGCTTTCATCGCTTCTATCTGCTCTCTTGTGCGCTCGGTTGCCGTACCGCCTTGCGAAGCACGCGCATTCATCGAAGCGCGGTTGTCCAGCAACGCCACCACATCTTCGTCGATATCGTTCTTGATCTCGCGAAGCTCCTCTATCGTCAATTCGGAAATATCTTTGCCTTTTTCTTCGGCGATATTGACAACGTCTCCCGTCAAATGGTACGCGTCACGAAACGGCATACCCTTTTTTCGCACCAAATAATCCGCCAAATCGGTCGCACTCAGATGCCCCGTCATACAGGCACGCTCCATCGCTTCGACATTGACCGTCATCTCCGCCATCATCTCGTCAAGTACCGCCAAGCTTAGTTCCGCCGTACGTACCGAGTCGAAGACGCCTTCTTTATCCTCTTGCATATCCTTGTTGTACGCCAGCGGCAAGCCTTTCATCACCGTCAAAAGCGCTACGAGATTGCCGTTGACGCGTCCCGTTTTTCCTCTAAGAAGTTCGGGGATGTCGGGGTTTTTCTTTTGCGGCATGATGGAGCTTCCCGTGGCGTGTTTATCAGATAACGTCACCCATTTGAACTCCGCACTGCTCCAGAGTATCAACTCTTCGCTCAAACGGCTAATATGCATCATCATCGTTGCGATGTTGAAGAGTATCTCCAGAGCGAAATCACGATCGCTGACGGTATCGAGACAATTGAGTGTCGGCGCGTCGAATCCCAATGTTTGCGCCGTCATCTCTCTATCGATGGGATGCGGTGTTCCGGCCAATGCGGCACAGCCTAAAGGCGAAATGTTGTTACGTTCGTACGAACCGACGAAGCGTTCGTAATCGCGTTTGAACATCGATGCGTACGCCATCATGTGATAGCCGAAATTGATGGGTTGCGCGTGTTGCAAATGGGTCATCCCGGGCAAAAGCGTTTCGGTATGTGCGTCGGCGATATCCGTAAGCGTTTCGATGAGCGAAAGGAGCATGTCGGCAATGATGCGATTGTGCTTTTGCACATACAATCTAAAATCGGTCGCCACCTGATCGTTGCGACTTCGAGCGGTATGGAGTCGCTTACCCGCATCACCGATGCGTTTGGTCAACTCCTCTTCGATCGCCATATGGATATCTTCTTCACCGCCGTCAAGTGTAAATAGGCCGTTACGTATATCTTCCAAAATAGAGCTCAACCCTTTCTCTATCGCCTCATAATCTTCGCGACTGAGAATACCTTGCCTACGAAGCATCGCCGCATGCGCCAGCGAACCCGTAATATCCTCTTCGTACAATG
>JALVPA010000173.1:0-5689 GCA_027026055.1 Campylobacteraceae bacterium
CGTTGGAACGCGCCGATGTGCGGCTACTCTTTTTGGTTTTGATTTTGGGAGTGACGAGTTGGACGGGATTGTGTAGAATATTGCGTGCCGAAACATTGCGTCTGTCGCAAAGCGATTTCGTCATCGCCGCCAAGACGCTGGGAAGCAGTCATACCTTTATTATGTTCAAACACATTTTGCCCAATTTGCGACATTTGATTTTGATCTCTATCGTGTTGGATTTTTCGGGGTTGGTACTCGCCGAAGCGGTGCTGTCGTATGTGGGGGTGGGGGTCGATCCCACCACCTACAGTTGGGGCAACATGATCAACCAGGCGAGGTTGGAAATGGCGCGCGATCCGATGGTGTGGTGGTCGCTTTTCGCGGCGTTTTCATTTATGTTCGTACTTGTTTTGGCGGCCAACTTGCTTTCCGATAGGGTACAGTTCGTATTGGATCCGAGGAACGAAGCATGAGGAAGCCGTTGTTGCGTATCGAAAATTTGTCGTTGGAAAACGGACGCGGCGAGCCGGTGCTCGATAGGCTCTCTTTATCCGTCGCGCGCGGTGAGATTTATGCGTTGGTCGGCGAAAGCGGTAGCGGCAAGACCTTGACTTCGTTGGCGACGATGGGATTGTTACCCGCGGGTATCTGCATGCGCGGCGGCGAGATATATTTGGACGACACGGCGTTGTTGTCCCGTACCGAGGCGCAGATGTGCGACATTCGCGGTAAACGTATCGCCATGATTTTTCAAGAGCCGATGAGTGCGCTCAATCCCGTGATGCGTATCGGAGAGCAGATCGCCGAAGCGATACGTTTGCATATGCGTTTGGGACGTCAACAAGCCAAGGAGCGTGTCGTCAAACTTCTCGAAGAGGTAGGTATCGACGATGCCGCTCAACGTTACGATTGGTATCCGCATCAGTTTTCGGGTGGACAAAAACAGCGGGTAGTGATCGCGATGGCGTTGGCGTGCGATCCCGAGGTGATCGTCGCCGACGAACCGACGACCGCATTGGATGTGACGGTGCAAGCGCAGATCTTGGCGTTGTTGCGCGAAAGCTGTCGCAAGCGCGGTACGGCGATGCTCTTTATTACGCACGATTTGGCGGTCGCGGCAAGCCTCTCGGATCGAATCGGCGTATTGCGCAAAGGCGTATTGGTGGAAGAAGCTGCGACATCGCGTTTTTTTGTCGCCGCAAAACATCCTTATAGCCGTATGTTGCTTGATGCCGTTATGCCGAAAAAAAACGATTTTTCTCGTGTGGAAAAGAGTGCGTTGTTGCGTGTGGAAAATCTTTCGGTACGTTTTGCGATACGTAAAGGATGGCTGAAACGAACGGTCGGATATACCGAAGCGGTGCGAAACGCGAGCTTGACACTCCGTCGCGGCGAAACGTTGGCTTTGGTCGGCGAAAGCGGTAGCGGCAAAAGTACGTTGGCAAAAGCGATATTGAAACTGGTAACGCCGAGCGAAGGAGCCGTCTATTACAAACAAAAGCGTATCGATAGGCTTTCCGCCAAAGATTTTTTGCCGTATCGCCGTAAAATCCAAATGATTTTTCAAGACCCCTATGCCGCGCTTAATCCCCGTATGCGTATCGACGAAATTATAAGCGAAGGGATGCGCAATTTCGGTTTGGTCGTCCCCGGTAGCGACGATGAACGCGAACGACTAAAAGCGCTTATGAGGCGTGTCGAGTTGGACGAGCGATTTCTTTCGCGCTATCCGCATGCGCTTTCGGGAGGACAACGTCAACGCGTCGTCATTGCGCGGGCGTTGGCGGTAGAGCCCGAAGTGATCGTGTGCGACGAACCTACATCGGCGCTTGACGTAAGAGTACGCGGGGAGATTTTGAAGCTTTTGGAGCGGATTCAAGAAGAGACGGCAGTGAGCTATCTTTTTATCACGCACGATCTCTCCATCGTACCGCAGTTGGCGCATCGCGTGGCGG
Source organism: Campylobacteraceae bacterium (assembly GCA_027026055.1). GTDB lineage: Bacteria > Campylobacterota > Campylobacteria > Campylobacterales > Sulfurovaceae > JALVPA01. The sequence goes on from JALVPA010000173.1 coordinate 1,938, forward strand.
TCATGTATCGCGGGCGGATCGTTTCGTACGGTACGCCCGACGAGGTGATGAGGCATCCCGAAGAGCCCTATACACGGAGATTGATGCAAGCGGCGCCGAAGCTGCCACGCATAGAGAGGAGCGAAAGATGATCATACTTTTCGATTTGGATGGGACAGTGATTGATTCTACCGAAGCGATTGTCGAGAGTTTTTCGCGCGCTTTGCGTATATACGGATATGCGAGTGTCCCTCGCTCCGAAGTCGAATCATTGATAGGGCATCCTCTCGATGCGATGTTTGCGCGGGTAGGAATAGAAGAGAAGCGCGTACCCGATTGCGTTGCCGCTTACAAAGCGCATTACCGACGTATCGCCTGCGAAAAGACACGCTTGCTTCCCGGAGCGCGCGAGGCGATCGAACGCGCTTCTGAATATGCCAAACTCGGTGTCGTCACGACCAAAACCGCCCGTTATTCCAAAGAGATGTTGGACTATATGGGGATTCTTTCCTATTTCGAAACACTTGTCGGTAGAGAAGACGTCACTTACCCCAAACCGCATCCGGAGCCGATACATATCGCATTGAAGCGTATGGGACATACGTCGCAAAAAGTGTGGATGATAGGCGATACGCCGATGGATATGGAAGCGGCGATTGCCGCCGATGTGACGCCCGTAGGAGTGACGTGCGGTTACGCGGAAGCTTCGATATTGCATCGCTATACGAAAAATGTTTTTGAAAATAGCGGCGAAGCTGTGAAGTATATTATCGAAACGATAAGGTGAAATTAAAAATCGGACAAACTAAAGCGCAATTTAAGAGTTTCGCCATTACAATGGGGTACTTTTAGTATTTCGGGTGTATACTCGGATACGTATCACTTGAGAGGAGACATTATGATAGAGATCAGATGGCACAGCCGTGCGGGGCAAGGTGCCGTGACGGGCGCCAAGAGTTTGGGCGACATTGTCGCGACGACAGGAAAGGAGGTGCAGGCTTTCGCACTGTACGGTTCGGCCAAAAGGGGTGCGGCGCTTAGAGCCTACAACCGTATCGACGACAAACCGATTATCAATCACGCCAAATTCATGCGACCCGATTATGTGTTGGTCATCGACCCTGCGTTGGCGTATACCGACGATATCACAATGAACGATAAAGAGACAACCAAATATATTATTACCACGCATTTGGACAAAGAGCAGTTGGTTTCGGAGATTCCCTCTTTGCAGGATAAAAAAGATCGCGTCTATGTGGTCGATTGCGTTCAAATCTCGCTGGACGAGATCGGGCGTTCGATTCCCAATGCGCCGATGCTCGGCGCTTTTGTCAAAGTGTCCGGGATGTTCGAACTCGACTACTTCCTCGAAAATATGAAGCGTGTATTGAAGAAATTCCCTCAAAAAATCATTGACGGCAATATGAGAGCCATTACGCGCGCTTACAACGAAGTCAAATAAGGAAACGACATGTCACAGGATTTGAAACTCAAAGCAACGGACAAACGCGGAATTCACCAGCTTGGCGGCGACGAGCTGCTCGGATGGGACGAGGTGACGCAAGGAACGATTTTGACATCGTTCGAAGGCGACGCCAGCGACATCGTTCACAAAAAAGCCGAAGAGCGCAACTATTCGGACTTCAACTCGTATACGGCGACGGTCGCTTCATGGCGTGTCATCAAACCTGTTTACAACAGAGATATCTGTATTGATTGTCAAAATTGTTGGGTATGGTGTCCCGATACGTCGATCATTTCTCGCGATAAGCAGATGTTGGGTATCGACTACGATCACTGCAAAGGATGCGGCGTATGTGTGGAAGTATGCCCCACCAACCCTAAATCGCTTTTGATGTTCAGCGAATACGAAGAGCTTGACAGCGCATTGGCGCAGTGGCCCGAAAAAAAGAAAAAAGAAAGCAAATAAGGATCGCAGATGCCGAAAGAAATATTTGAATTGAACGAAAGAGAAGTTTGGGACGGTAACTATGCCGCGTCTCAGGCGATGAGACAGGCGCGCGTCGACGTTATGGCGGCGTACCCCATTACCCCTTCGACACCGATTGTCGAAAACTACGGTGCGTATGTTGCCAACGGGTATATTGACGGCGAGTTTGTCATGGTCGAATCGGAGCATGCGGCGATGTCGGCATGTGTCGGTGCTTCGGCGGCGGGCGGCCGCGTCGCCACGGCAACCTCTTCGCAAGGGTTTGCTTTGATGGTGGAGGTGCTTTATCAGGCATCGGGTATGCGTTTGCCGATTGTGCTCAATGTCGTCAACCGTGCGCTTGCGTCACCGCTCAATGTCCGCGGCGATCACTCCGATATGTATCTCGGGCGTGACAGCGGTTGGATCCAGCTCGATGCCTTCAATGCCCAAGAAGCGTACGACTTGGCACTGTGCGCCTTCAAAATCGGCGAAAACCATAGTGTACGCTTGCCGGTGATGGTGCATCAAGACGGTTTTGTGACATCGCATACTGCACAAAACGTCTATCCGCTCAGCGACGAAGAGGCGTACAACTTTGTCGGTGATATTCAGCCCGTCGACGATATGCTTGATTTCTCTCGCCCCGTCACTTACGGTGCGCAAACCGAAGAGGATTGGCACTTTGAGCATAAGGCAAAACAACACAAGGCGTTGATGGATTCTCGAAGCGTGATCGACGAAGTTTTTGCCGAGTTCAAAAAGGTTTCGGGTAGAGAGTACAAACGTGTCGAGAGCTATATGATGGAAGATGCCGAAGTGGCGATCGTTGCACTCGGTACGACCGTAGAGACGGCGCGCGTTGCCGCGATGGAGCTCAGAGAAAAAGAAGGGATCAAAGCAGGCGTCGTCGCACCGCGTGTGTTCCGCCCTTTTCCGTTCGATATGATTCGCGACGCGTTGGAAAACGTCAAGTCGATTGCGGTATTGGATCGCTCCTCGCCGGGCGGTGCGATGGGCGCACTCTTTAACGAGGTTTCCGCCGCACTCTATACGACGCCGAAGAGACCGTTGGTGACCAACTATATCTACGGATTAGGAGGTAGAGATTTTGCGGTGGAAGACGCGATCGAAATCTTTAAAGAACAAAAAGCCAATGCCGATGCCGGTCATATCACCACACCGATTCAGCAATTCTCCGGATTGCGCGGACCGAAGCTCGGATTTTTCCAAACCAAAAGGGGTTCATAATGGCAATTACATCGATTAAAAACCTAAAAGAGTTTTCAACGGCAAACGACCGCTTCGAAGGAGCGCATACGCTATGTCCCGGATGTGCGCACTCGATGATCGTTCGCGAATTGATGAACGCAACGGATGACAATCTCGTTATCGCGACCAATACGGGATGTCTGGAGGTCTCTACGGCGGTTTATCCTTTTACGTCATGGGATACTTCGTGGATTCATATCGGGTTTGAAAACGCCGCATCCGCCATCAGCGGTGCCGAAGCGATGTACAAAGCGCGTAAGCGCAAAGGTACGCTCAAAGATCCCGACGCACCGGTCAAATTTGTCGCATTCGGCGGTGACGGTTCGACCTACGATATCGGTTTTCAGTGGCTCTCCGGTGCCGTAGAGCGCGGACACGACTTTACCTATATCTGTCTCGACAACGAAAACTACGCCAATACCGGCGGACAACGCTCTTCGGCTACGCCTATCGGTGCGACAACCAGTACCGCACAAGCGGGTAAGCACAGCTATGGAAAGAAAGAGAGAAAAAAAGACATGATCGCCATTATGGCGGCTCACGGCGCTCCCTATGTCGCGCAGCTCTCTCC
>JALVPA010000173.1:5699-9763 GCA_027026055.1 Campylobacteraceae bacterium
AAATGGAAGTCGATGGCAAAAGGTTTTCAAAAAGCGCTCGAAACCGAAGGTCCTTGTTTTATCAATACCGTTTCTGCATGTTGTACCGAGTGGAGATTCGATCCCAAAGATACGATTGCCATTACCGATTTGGCGACCGATTCGCTAATCTTCCCCATTTACGAAATTATCAACGGTACCGAACTCAATATTCTCTACAGACCCAAAAACGTGATTCCCGTAGAAGAGTATTTGGCGGCGCAAGGACGCTACAAACACCTTTTCAAACCCGAAAACAGACATGTTATCGAACAGATTCAAAAAGAGGTGAATGAGAAGTGGGAGTATTTGCAGCGCCGTGAAGAAGCACGCGTCTAAATGAGTGGATTTTGCACATCTTTCACTAAGCGGCTTCGTTCCGCTTGGTCACTTACATTTTAGTAAGCTCCCGCGCTTTACTCACACCGCTTAGCAAAATCTGCACCAAATCAACTCATTTTCTCTATACTCCTTCGCAACTCACCGCACATTCAAGGCAAAATCGACGCAAACTTGCAGCGCTTCTCTAAAAATAGCTTCGTTTCATTTCGGTCACTTACATTCGGATAACGGTTAACAGATAACAGAACGCATAAGTAGCATACCGAAACTCTTCACTCTTCTCTTGATGCCTTATCCTTATCCTATTTTTCTTCGATACTTTTTTAGAAAAAGTATCCAAAAAGCGTCGTTTTGCAATTGTGCGGACGATGCTCTCGGCGCCGCGCTTCGCACCGAGGGGCGCCTTCGCATCTGCACAAGAGGTGCAAAACGACCAAAGAATCCGTTATCCGAATGGACTTCAGTCTCGTATTCAAACAAAAGCTTTTCGAAGGAAAGCAAACCAAATCTCTTCACCCTTCACTCATCCCACTGCACTAAACCTCGGTTACTCATTGCTCATTGCTCATTATTCATTATCATAGACTTGCTATAATGCCAACAAAAAGGATACACCATGCCGTTACTCGATAGCTTTACCGTCGATCATACGAGAATGACAGCTCCCGCCGTGCGGGTAGCGAAAATGATGAAAACCCCGTGTGGCGACCCTATTACGGTATTCGATTTGCGTTTTACCGTACCTAACAAAGAGAAACTTTCTTCCAAAGGAATACATACGCTGGAGCATCTTTTTGCAGGATTTATGAGAGATCATCTCAACTCCAAAAAAACGGAAATTATCGATATCTCGCCAATGGGGTGTCGTACCGGTTTTTATATGTCCGTCATAGGGACACCGTCGCCGAAAAAGGTGGCAAAAGCATGGAAAAAAGCGATGAAAGATGTCTTGAATGTCAAAAGCGAAGCGGACATTCCTGAGCTCAATATCTATCAGTGCGGCACTTGCAAAATGCATTCGCTCAAAGCGGCACAAAAAATCGCAAAACGCGTATTGAAAAGAGGGATAGGCATCATGGATAACGAAGCCTTGAAACTGAGCGAAGCCGATTTGAAACGGATTGAAAAGGAGGGCAACGTATGTTGATTTGGATTCCCGTGTACGAAGAGAACGGAAAAGATTCGCGTATCGCACCGCAAGCGGAGGGGAAGAAGTGGGCGCTCATCGATTTCGACGCGGGGGTAATACGTTCGATACGCTTTTACGACACGATAGAAGCGTGCGAAGAAGAGTGGGTCGATTTTGTGATCCTTGCCAACAAGTTCGAAAACTATTTCGATTTTATGAACGAGGGGATGATGGTATTGGTTGTTCGCGAAGGACAAGAGACGATAGAGGAGATTGTGGAGGCGTTTAAGTTTAAAGAGTTGGATGAGATTGGACTGTGATAAAATTAGGAATTAGAAATTAGAAATTGGGGCGTGTGTTGTATGATGAATTGTTGAGGAGTGAGAAAGAGGCCATTGTCAGCGATGACGGCTCTTTGACACTCTACTCCAAAGAGTTTGACGAATCCTACCACTCTACCAAAGATGGGGCGTTGCGCGAGAGTCTGCATAAGCATGTTATACCGGCACTACGACACCATCGGGACAAAAGGCATCTGCGCATTCTCGATATCTGTTTCGGACTTGGCTATAACACCCTTGCGACACTCTATTATATCCAACAAACGGGGCTTGATGTAACCGTCGAGATCGTTTCGCCCGAATTTGATGAAGCGTTGGTGCGCTCGCTTAAGGATTTCGACTATCCATCGGAGTTTGCATCGTTGTGTCCTATCATTGAAGCACTCTCAGAGGAGTTTTATTACGAAGATGCACAATTTAAAATCACTATCCTTATTGGAGATGCCAGAGAGGTCATTGGGGGTTGCGTATCTTTTGAAAAAGGCAAAGGAGGCGGGACTTCAGTCCCGCAAAGTGCACGACTAAAGTCGTGCCTCCAAGAGAATACCTTTGACATTATCTACCAAGACGCCTTTAGCCCCAACGTCAACCCGATGCTTTGGACCAAAGAGTGGTTTGCCGATCTGCGTGCGCTCTCGCATCAAGAAACGATTCTTACCACGTACTCCGTCGCATCGGTGACGCGTATGGGGTTGCATGAAAACGGTTTTCGACTCTACTATCACGATGCGCCGGGGGTGCGCCGCAGTCTGCTTGCTTCGCCGGCCAATCTTGAAGGAGAGGGCATCACACCGATCGATATGGCGCATAAAATCGCTTGCAATCCCAATGCAAGAAGTTTAAGGGATAAGGATCTTCACTAATGTTGTTTCTTAATCGTCATTTATGCCCGTTTGCTCTATTTATGCTATACTTATACAGTACTTGTTAAGATGTTAAGCGATAAGGTGAGGTGATGACAAGAGAAGAGGTCTTGCTATTTTTGCGAAAGAAAAAAAGCTTTTTGGCGCAACGTTTCGGTGTACTCTCTATCGCTTTATTCGGCTCTTATGCCAGAGGGGATGCCAAAGAGCAGAGCGATATAGATCTTGCGGTGGAGCTTAAAAGCGATAATAAATTTATGAATTTTTTTGCACTGAAGTATTATTTGGAAGAGCAGTTAAATAAAGAGATAGATCTGGGTATTGAGAGTACTATTAAACCGGCTGTGAAAGAGTCTATTCAAAAAGATATGATCTATGTCTAAAAGAACCGTCACACTCTATATCGATGACGCACTTGAGGCGATAGAAGCTATTGAGAGTTATATAGAGGAACAATCGTTTCGCACCTTTAAAGGCGATAGAAAAACCTACAGCGCTACCATCCGAGAGTATATCGTTATCGGCGAGGCGATTGCACATACGATCGATATGCTTGAAGAGAAAATACCCGATTTTCCATGGAGGGTGATCAAAGACTTTAGAAATATCATTGTGCATGAATATTTTGGTGTGGATGCGGAAATGGTGTGGGATATCAGTACCAATAGGTTGCGTGAGCTAAAAGAGAAGCTTCTTGCATTTAAGGAGATGGATGCTATAGAATAATAAAGGTGATCGGACACTCAAATACGAAGGAAAGATGGGAAGGAGCGGGGTACACAAAGTTGACAACCGGAGTTTTAATATAGATGCACCGCTAACCATAGCGTGCCGTGACGCGTGCTTAGCACCCGATGGGGCGTTTGCGCGGGGATAAAGAGCGTATCGCCACGCCGCAATACCTTCCGTTTGCCTTCTACTTCCAATGTCGCTTCGCCTTCAAGCAGCACTACCCACTCGTCCTCTTCTTGCACATAAAGCGTATCGGGCGGCGTATCGGAACTCACGATACGTACGATTTTAGCTTTCGGCGTATCAAGAAGCTTTGTAAACACTTCACCACTTTCGGGTACGGTATAGTTGTATAAATTGTTTAGTAGCTCAAACTCATCGCGTCGATCTCTTCCCAACTCAGACTCCTTTTCATCTGCTCTTTGTGTGTCAGTATGTGTGCGATATACCGCGCAAAAAGATCGGTCTCTACGTTCACTTTATCGCCAATTTTATACCGACCGAAAAGGGTCTCTTGCATCGTTTGAGGAATAATGGTCAGACGAAATCCGCTCTCATAAACTTCGTTGACCGTGAGCGACACCCCGTCGACGGTAACGGAGCCTTTGGGGACGATATAAGCGAGGGTTTCGGCGGGTA
>JALVPA010000174.1 GCA_027026055.1 Campylobacteraceae bacterium
GATCGAGAAGTGCACCCAAAAAGTCGGGATGGAGCCAGAGGATGTAAGACGCTTGCGCTTTGACGATCGCAAGCTACACCATGTCGCCGCCAAATGCGGCGTCTTTGCCGAAACCGACATTGTCAACCTTGTCAAGAGTTCGGTGCCGGCCGATGAGATCATGAATTCGCTTGCCGATGCGATCGTGATGCAAAACTTGACGGTACTCACGCGCGGCAATACCCTCTTGCCCAAAGTCTTGCTTCTCGGCGGTCCCAATACCTATTTGCCCTTTTTGCAGCAGTGTTGGCGCAAGCGTATCGCTGAGTTATGGGATGAGCGTGAAGTTGCTTATGAAGCGGATAAGTTGGAAGAGCTGATCGTCGTGCCCGACAACGCCCAATACTACGCCGCGCTCGGTGCGGTGATCTTCGGTGAAGGCGAAGCGGTGAAAGGGAAGGCTTTTGAGGGCTTAGCGGCGCTGGAAGCTTTGGTTTCGGGTGCCGAATCGGGTGTCAACCCCAATGACGATACGCCGTTGGTTACATCGCGAACGGAACTCGAACGCTTTTTGAAACGCTACAAACTCCCTGCTTTTCAGCCCCCAAAGCTGCGCGAAAAAACGCGTCTCTTTCTTGGTATCGACGGCGGCTCCACCTCCTCCAAAGCGGTCTTGGTCAATGAAGATGGGCACCTGATCGCCAAAGCCTATCGCCTCTCGCAAGGCAATCCAATCGAAGATACCTTGGCGCTACTGACGGATCTGAGGATACAAGATCGCCACGATACTTTCGAGATCGTAGGACTTGGGGTGACGGGCTATGCCGCTGATGTGCTCGAAGGGGCACTCGGCGCCGATGCCAACATCATCGAAACCATCGCACACATGCGCTCGGCACAGCACTACTTTGGCGAGGGTATCGATGTTATCTGCGATATCGGCGGGCAAGATATCAAAGTGCTCTTTTTGGAAAACGGCACGCTCAAGCACTTTCGCCTCTCCAACCAATGCAGCGCCGGCAACGGGATGCTGCTGCAAAGCATGGCGAAGCAGTTTGGCGTCAAGATCGAAGATTTTGCCGATGTCGCCTTTAGCGCCACCAAAGCGCCGAAGTTCAACTACGGTTGCGCCGTCTTTTTGGATACCGATCGGGTTAACTTCCAAAAAGAGGGCTATAGCAAAGAGGAGCTCTTTGCGGGTATCGCGAAGGTGCTACCTAAAAATGTCTGGCAGTATGTAGTGCAAGCACCCAATATCGCGATGCTCGGCTCGCACTTCGTACTGCAAGGCGGCACCCAATACAACCTCGCCGCACTCAAAGCGCAGGTCGATTATATCCATGCGCAAGTGCCCGACGCTGTTGTCGATCTGCATCCGCATCCTGGCGAAGCCGGCGCAATCGGCGCGGCGCTGGAGGCGTTGCGCGTGGTCAAAGCGCGCGGCTATGCCACCTTTGTCGGCATCGAAGAGGCGCTGCAGATGCGCTATAGTTCTCGCACCGACGAGAGCACGCGCTGTCGTTTTTGCCCCAACCTCTGCGCACGCACCTTTATCGACACCCAAACCCCATCGGGCAAGAGGGTGCGCTATATTGCCGGCTTTAGCTGCGAAGACGGTACTGTCGAATCGCCCGAAGCGCTTAAAGCGCTCAAAGCCGAACGCAAAGCGCTACAAGCGCGCATCCCCAATCTGGTACGCACCGAAGCCGAGAGGCTCTTTAAACCCATGGCGCTCAAAAGCCCCAAACCCGAAACGATCGAAACCTATCGCGTCACCCGACCGTTGGGCGGCTGGGGACCGAAGCTTACCTTTCGTACCAAACGCCCTTTTCAAAGCAGCGACGAGGCGGCAAAACGCTATCGCAAAGGCGTGCATATCGCGCTTCCGCGCGTGCTCAATCTCTATTCCCTCGCGCCTTTTTTGCGCGCCTATCTCGAAGCGATCGACATTCCCGCCTCACAGATATACTTTAGCGGCTTTAGCAACGAAGATATGTTTCTCGAAGGCGCCAAATACGGCTCGGTCGATAGCTGCTATCCCGCCAAGGTGGCACAGTCGCATGTTTACCGGATCCTTTTTGGTAAGAAGTTTGCCAAAAAGCAAATCGACTATCTCTGGTTTCCGGCTGTGACCCACCTACCGGGCTTTTTGAGCCGTACGATGGGGCAGACGGCGTGCCCGATCGTCTCGGGTACTCCCAAAGTTGTCTATAGCGCTTTTGTTAAAGAGAGCGACCTCTTTGCCAAGCGCGGCATCGACTATGTCGATACGGCGCTCAATTTTGATGATCGCGCCTTGCTGGAGCGCCAACTCTTTGTGACATGGAGCAAGCGACTGCGCATCACCGAAGATGAAAACCGCTTTGCACTCGAACAGGGCTTTGAAGCCTTAGAGCGTTTCGAAACCGAATTGATGCAAGAGGGCAAGCGGATCCTCGAAGAGGCCGAATCCAAAGGCGAAGTGGTGATCGTGATGATCGGACGCCCCTACCATAGCGATCCGGGACTCAACCACGAGATCCTTGATGAGTTTCAGCGCTTGGGCTTCAAGGTACTTTCGATGCGTGCCCTGCCTCGTGACGAAACGACGATGCAGCGGCTCTTTGGCGACGAGATCGCCCAAGGAGTGATCGACGACCCCTTTGATATTCGCGACGTCTGGGCGGAGAACTACTCGACCAACTCGGCGCAAAAGGTTTGGGCTGCTAAATTTGCCGCCCGTCACCCCAATCTGGCGGTAGTGGATATCAGTAGCTTCAAGTGCGGGCATGACGCGCCGACCTATGCGATCATCGACAAGATCCTCAGCACCTCGCGTACCCCACACCTGACACTGCACGATCTCGATGCCAACAAACCTGGCGGATCGTTTAAAATCCGCATCAAGACCTTTGCTTATGCGCTCGAAGAGTATCGCAAGGCAACACTTATACGGGAGGTTACGGTTTGAAAGCTTTCATGGTCTATGCGGAAACGTTTTTTCGAAGGCGGAACTTTAGTCCCGAATGTATGGCTTTAGCCCTGCCTTCAAGAGCTGTATCTATACTTTTATCATCAAGCAAGAAGGAATGCCGATGAGCGTATGCAATAACGTCAAAATCGATCAACAAAGCAGTGAACTGAACTATCTGAGACAAGCGCCCAAGCAGTGGTGCGAGAGCTCCGAAAAACCGATAACCTATGCTCCCAAAGAAGAGACAATCTTTCTCTCGGGCGGTTTGACGCTGCTGCAAGATAGGCTTATCGAAGCGGCACTTCGCTCACTTGGCTACAACTTCATCGCCCTTCCCGAACCCGACTTCGACGCCTTTCGTACCGGTAAAGCCTACGGCAACAAAGCACAGTGCAATCCTACCTACTTTACGGTGGGCAATCTGGTCAAATATCTCATCGATCTGCGCGACAAACATGGACTCGACAGTGAAGAGATCGTACGGCGTTATGTCTATATCACCGCTGGCGGGTGCGGACCGTGTCGCTTCGGAATGTATATCACCGAATACAAAAAAGCGTTGCGCGATGCGGGATTTGAAGGGTTTCGCATCACCAGCTTCGATCACGAAAAAGGGATCTTTCAGGGTGACGCCATCGAAACGCAACTCATCGACTACACCCCAACCTTCTTTATCCGCCTGATCAAGGCGGTGGTCATCGGCGATCTGCTCAATATCGCAGGGTATCAAATGCGCCCCTATGAGACAACAGAGGGCGCAACCGATGCGGCATTGACGCAGTGTCGAAAACTGTTTAGCGATGCCTTTTTACGAGGAAAGTCGCTTCCTTTGACGCTATTAAAAGCGCGTAAACTACTCAAAAAGGTGCCGTTAGACCGCAGCCTCAAGAAACCCAAGGTAATGATAACGGGCGAGTTTTGGGCGTCGCTTACCGAGGGTGACGGCAACTACGGTCTCTATCGCTTCTTAGAAAGCGAAGGCGCCGAATGTATCCCTCAACCGGTACTCAACCGTTTGATGCTCAGCATCTGGGAAGCCAAAGAGGCTAACGAAAAGCAAAAAGATCTACCCTCACACAAAACGATCGATTTTAGCTATGCCAAAAAACGCTTTTTGATCGGCTTGGCACAAAAAGCGGTTATATGGCACGTTAACCTTTATACAAAACTTCTCGGCATCGATTACCGTCTACCCGATATGGACAAACTCGCCCGTCTGGCCGAACAATATTTTACGCTCGAATGCAACGGCGGAGAAGGGCACTTGGAGGTAGCACACCTCATCGAAGCGGTCAAAGAAAATCTCGCACATCTGGTCATATCGGTCAAACCTTTCGGGTGTATGCCCAGCAGCGGGGTCAGCGACGGAGTGCAGTCGCTCGTGACGGCACACTTTCCGGAAGCCAACTTTTTGGCGGTCGAAACTTCCGGCGAAGGAGCGGCAAACTTCTATTCTCGCGTACAAATGGCACTTTTTAAAGCAAAAGAAAAGCTGTCAAAATAAAGCAAATCATCAACTAATTTTTTTATAATAAAAGCAATTGGCATATCCCAAGCGTCGGGGAGGGGGAAGAAGATGTCCGGAATCATCCAAACAAGTATCGCTTTAGCAATCTTTATGGGCGGATACGGAAGTTGTCTGTTGATACGGCGCAATAAAAAAAGGGAGTGTTTAAAACATTTTATCGAGTTCGGAAATCGTCTTATTATCATTACGGACTCCACGGAAATCAAGGATGCCAACCAAAAAACTCTCGATTTTTTCGGTGTCGCCTCCGTAGCGGAACTACGTAAAAAAAGTCGGTTTGTCAGTCGACTGTTTAAAGAAGTGGTCGTAGACGATATGCGTCATATGGAGGCCATCGATTGGGTAACGCGTATCAAACCCAATCAAACCATACGTGTCCAAGCCGTCCGAAACAACTTCACACAAACTTTTTTAATGCATGTCAGTAAAATCGACGACGAATATTATATGCTTGAATTTCAAAATATTTCAAAGCTATTAGCGGAAAAAAATAATATCGAACAAAGTGCGGAAAAAGACGATTTAACACAAATTTATAACCGCTCCAAGTTTAATCAAATGCTCCTTTCCGTCCAACGTAATGCGGAAATTTACAAAAAACCTTTTTGCATTATTCTCTTCGATATCGATCACTTCAAGAAAGTAAACGATACTTACGGACACGATGCGGGAGACAAAGTATTGATCCAAGTAGCAACGCTTGTCCGCCATATTTTACGCGATTCCGATCTTTTTGCCAGATGGGGAGGAGAAGAGTTCGTCATTCTTGCTGAATCGTGTGCTTTGAACGATGCTTACGAATTGGCAAATCGTTTGCGTAGCGAAATCGAATCGTTTCCGTTCCCTATCGTCAAACGGCTCACCTGTAGTTTCGGGGTTGCCGAATACCAAATGGGAGAATCGCTCGAAAATCTTATCAAAAGGGCTGATTCGGCACTTTATCAATCTAAAAAAGAGGGACGAAACCGTGTCACCCTTGCACCTATCCGATAAATCAAGGTTCTCGATTTCGTTTTTTTGCTAGGATATGAATATAACGTGCCGTATGCACATAAGGCATTTGGCGGCAGTAGCGATACTCCAACTTCAACAAAGCGTCGATATCGGTCTCTTGAAGTGCGTCTTTCTCGATATAGTCGTGAAAGACACGGATGCCCGTTTGACAAACCGTCTCAAACCCCATCTCTTCCAATAGCGCCAAGACACGCTCCGGCTTTTGCGGATGCGGCGGCGTAAGTTTACGCCCCTTGCCGTACCAATTGTTCTCATCATAGATAAAGGGAATACGCCACTGCGCTTTAAGCGCATTACGATAGATAAAGCTGTGATAGTTGTAAAAAAGCAACGACAAATAGCCACCGCTTTTTAGCTTTTCGGCGACGATCCGCAATGTCTCTTCGGGCTTTGCCAACCATTCCAAAACCGCATGAAAGAGAACAAGATCTTGCGGCGGCAGTTTTTCGCTCAACGCTTGTGCACTTGCCTGATGCCACTGCGCCGTTAGTCCGTGTGCGACGAAATTCTCTTTTGCGCATTCCAACATCTTGGCAGAAATATCGTTGCACACTACCGCATGTCCCACTTCGGCAAACCATAGCGCCATCTGCCCCATACCGCACCCCGCATCCCACACACGAAGTGCTTCGTCGCCGTTTCGTAAAAACCCCAGATCCTCTTGTAGCAGCTTGAGACGCCATGTACCCTTGACGCTACCGTAGATGCGAGACGAAAAACGCTCGAAAAGCGTATCGAAATTTTTGTCCGTTTGCGCTCTTTTTCGATGTGTCGGCATTATCTTTCCTCGTCGTAAAGCCTGTCGAGATACGTAGGAGAGTGACAAACAATTGCGCCTTTTTCAACGAACCACACCTCATCCGCCATCGTTTTTGCCTCCTCGATATCGTGACTTACCATCAGCGTCGTCGTACCGAACCGTTTATGTAACGTGACAATCTCTTTGGCGGCTTTGCGTCGCATTCTCGGATCGAGCGCCGAAAAAGGCTCGTCCATCAAAAGCAGTTTCGGCCTACGCATCAACGCCCGCGCCAAAGCGACACGTTGTTTTTGCCCGCCGCTGAGTGTTCGGACGTTGCGATCCGACAAAGCGACAATTTCGAGCATCTTCAAAAGCGAAACCGCCAACGCCTCGTCACGGTTGACATAGAGCAAATTTTCTTTGACACTCATATTGTCAAAAAGTGCATAATCTTGAAAGACGAACCCTACGTTTCTCTCTTTTGGCGACAACACTTTATGTTCGTTTTGCCAAATTTCCTCACCTACCGCTATCGTGCCGCTGCATTGCTCCAGCCCTGCAATACAACGCAATAGTGTCGTCTTGCCGCTACCGCTTTCTCCCATCACGACAACAAACGTACCGCTTTTTACCTCCGCCTTGACACGTAAGGTTACGGTACCGTCAACTCCTTTGATAGATTTGGCGATATCGACAAACAACATCTACATACTCCCGACGCGTAGATTGTGCCTACGATTAAAAAAATAGACCGCTACCAGCACCGCAAAACTAAACATCAGCAATATCCCGGAATAGAGCGCGGCACGATCGTAATCCATCGTCTCCACCAAATCGTAAATCGCCACCGACGCCACACGCGTTTCGTCGGGGATATTGCCTCCCACCATGAGCACTACGCCGAATTCCCCGACGGTGTGCGCAAAAGTCACCACAATCGCCGTAATCAAGGAGGGTTTGATATTCGGAAGCGCGACTCTGCACAGTGTCGTCCACGAGCCTTTGCCCGCCAGATAACTCGCTTCGATCATATGAGGATTGAGCGCTTCGAAACCGCTTTGCAACGGTTGTACCATAAAGGGAAACGAATAAAAACAACTGGCAATCACCAATCCCGTAAAGCTAAATGCCAACTTGATATCGAAATGGCTTTCGAGAAACTCTCCGATCGGCGAATTGTGCGAAAGTAGCAACAACATATAAAATCCCAACACCGAAGGAGGCAAGACGATAGGCAACGCCGTCACCGCCTCCAAAAAAGGCTTGAAGCGCGAATGCGTTTGCGACAAAAACCATGCAAACGGCAACGCGATACAAAAGAGTATCGCCGCGGTCAATCCCGCCAATTTAAACGAAAGAAGAAAAGGCGTCCACTCTATCGCCGCCACGACAAACTCACTTTATATTTTGTTGCGGCACAGTGAAGCCGTAACGTTTCATCACCGCCTGAGCATCGGGTGTTTGGAAAAATTCCAAAAAGGCATCCGCGACTTTGTTTCCCTTACCGTACTTGGTCTTGCCGTACCCTTGTTTTAACGGCGCGTGCAATCTATCGTCGATAAGATAATACGCCGCATGTTCGCTATCCGCAATCGTCGGCGCCAGTACCAAAGAGAGCGCTATGACGCCGATATCCGCCGCGCCGCTTTTGATAAAGTTGGCCGTTTGCGAAATGTTTTCGCCCAAAACGATTTTGGATACGATACGATCGTAGATACCCGCATGATGCAATACTTGTTTCGCCTTTTCGCCGTAGGGTGCGTGCGAAGGATTGGCGATGGCAATCTTCTCGACCCAACTTTCGGTCAGATTAGCAAACCCTTTTGGGGCATCAAACTGCGGATGTTTGCTCCAAAGCACCAGCCGTCCGACGGCATACAGCTTCGGTTTAGTCACGATATCGCCGCTTTTGTAAAGCGCTTCGACATAATCCATATTGGCGGAGAAGTAGAGATCGTACGGCGCACCGTTGGCAATTTGTACTTTTCCTTTACCGGACGAACCGTAGATAATACGAAGATTCTCTTTCGGATGTGTTTGCAAAAACGTTTTTTTTATCGCATCGAGCGCAAATTTCAAATCACTCGCGGCAAAAATCGTCGCCTCTCCCCCCTGCAACAGTGTCCAGCACATCACGATTGTCGCTATCGTTCGTTTCATCTTTCGCTTCCTTTAAAAAAGATAATCGATCTCTACACGTAACTCGTCGTAACCGGGATCGAGTTTGTACGCGCCCGCTTTGCCGGGAAACGGCGTTTGCGTATCGCCCCACACATGCGCATAGCGTGCCTTCCAATACACATGTTTTTGTGTGTCGAATCCCTGCATAATTTCCAAGGTCGCCACATTGTTATCCGCAGGTACCGAAGCTTTGATATCGTCAAAATCCTGATAGGCATAACCGCCGACAATATTCAAGTCGTAGCGCTGCCAATTATACCCTATTTTGGCGGCATACGTTTTTGTGTTTGCATCCCAGTTGTATTGTCCCATCAAACGGGTAAATTCGCCGGTGGGAAATCCTCGCCACGGCGCAATGATGTCACCTTTGTCCGCTATGCGGGTATATCCCAAATGCACTTTCCACGCATTGCAAGTCGCATCGAGTCGCAAACCGAGAAGCCAGCTATCCAAACTTGTCGGATCCTTATATCCCGTCGCAATCGTTTTTTTACTCACACCGCCGATAGCGCCCGCGCCGTTGTCGAACTGATACATATAACGGATGCCGGGTCGATATTTCCATCCGCCTATCTCGAATGCATAATCGGCTTGCAATATTGCCGAAGAGAGCAAATCGGGTACTTCCGTATAGTTGGCTGTTAGTGTAAGATTATCGGTAGTGCGGTTTTCTATCTCCGCAATCCATACTCTATCGTCGATACCTTTTTCTCGCAATTTTTCGAGGGTCAATCCGCGATGCATCCCCGCATCATCGTTTTCCCGATAGTACGAATAAGGTACATCTTTTTCATAACCGTAGGCAAGCAGATGATGAAAACGGCTATGATCGCGTAATTTCTGACGCGTAAGATAAGCGGTTTTGACCACCGTATCGGAGATGTCGCGCGACGTTAGCGTGATTCCTTCGAAGGTGTTGGGAATCATTTTGCTGTCGTTGCTTTTGGTAAGAAAACTTTCGAAAATTTGACGTCCCGCCTTCACGTTGCTATGCGCATAACGATACTCAAGATACGCCTCCGCAAAAACAGCGATATAGCGTTTACCGCTCTTGAGACGATCGTACCGACTGAAGGCATCTTTTCCCACTTTGTAGAGATAAGCTTTTTTTCTACTTAGATTACCGACTCCTTCGGTAAAATAAAATCCCGCCGTCGCGCCCAAACCGTGCCAAAACGCCGTTTTGTAGGTCAAGCTTCCGCCTATACCGACAATCGTATTGTCTTTGCGAATCTCTTTACCGTTATATTGCAACTCCTGCGCCCACTTGTCCGCAAACAGATGTGTTCGCAATCTTCCGTACCACATCCCTTCGGTAAATATCTCTTTAAAATTCGAAGCAT
>JALVPA010000175.1 GCA_027026055.1 Campylobacteraceae bacterium
TATCCGCACTCTCGGCGATCTCAAACGCGCACGCTCGCTACTTTACAGATGGCACAAACCGGGCATCCGTCTCTATCTGCGCGTCACGGGACAGTGCGGCGAAGGTATCGGCACCAAAACCCCGCGCAAATCGATCGGTATCAGCCGTACTTTCGATCCGATTTACGACACCGACGAAATCAAACGCCGCGTCATGGTGCTTGCCAGACATATCGCTTATATGACGGATCGCTACGAAGTACTTCCTACCGTCTATTTTTTGTATATCAAATACGAACACGGCATCCGTGTCAAACGACGATACACCTGCAACAGGCTTTTTAGCGAATCGCTGTTCAAACGTATGCTTACCGAAATGTACGACGAGATTGCCCTCCCCGGTTACGGTGCCGTCAAACTGAGCCTCTCCGTTTCGGGATTCGTCCACCAACATCCCAAAACACTCAGCATCCTATCCTATAGCACCGATACGAAACAACACGGACTCACACGCCATATCCAACTCTTACGTCGTAAATTCGGTATCGATATCGTCAAAACGGGAAACGAACTTTAGGGGAAAACGAAAGAAGAGAAAACGAAGAAAAACGGCGGCAATGCGCCGCTTCTAAAGAGGTGCGGCTTACTTGCCCGCGATCTCCGCAGCGATCGCTTCGATATCCGCGTCGCTGAGGTTTTTCGCTTGCATTTGCATCGTGCCTTTCATCGGAGAGTGACCGCCCGTACCGTCTCTATACGCCTTCATCGCAGTGACAATTTCGTCTTTGCTCATATCTTTAACGACTTTAGAGACGTTCATCGCTTTTTTCTCGAAGTTTTGTCCGTGGCAACCTTTACAGACAGCCGTATTTGCAGCCATCGCGGAAGTAGCCAATGCGGCCGTCGCCAATACTACCAATGTCTTTTTCATACTGTGCTCCTTTTGAGAAATTTGAGACCCGACTATTATAGTTAAATAAAATAAAAATTACAATCTTTTATAACGAAAAATCGCCTAAACGGCACCTTTCGTTACTCCCGTACCGTCGGTTTGCCTTTTTTGATCCAGCCGTTTTCGATACCGCCCTCGAGTTCGTACACCTTCGCAAACCCCATTTGATCCAGCGCGCGACCGAGCACTTTGGTGCGATTGGCATGGGCACAGTAAAGCACGATAGGAGAGCTTTTGTCTTTCACCAAACGTCCGAGTTCGAAAAACCACTCCGCTACGTTCGCTTCGCCTCGAGGCGTAAAAAACATCATCTTGTGCGCCCCTTTGATAATGCCGGTTTGCCGCCACTCCTGCGGCGTGCGAATATCGATAACGGGTACTCCCTTCGCTTGGAGTTTTGTCAACTCCTCCGCGGAGATACTTTTAAACTCCGCCCATACGCTTACGCTTAAGAGTAGCAGTGCCGTCAATGTCTTTTTCATCGTTACGTTCCTTTGAGTTAAATATAGTAACCGTTGCGGTACGAAAAAGTCTACCCGATAAAGGTTAACCGCATTATCTTTGTCTTTCGCGTAAAAAGCGTTGATACGCTCACGTGATTACTTTTTAATCAAAAAAAGAGACCGAAAACATAAAATTAATCAATCGTATGATGAATTATTGAACTTTAAACCCTTTTTATTTGCTACGCGAAGTGTTATACTACAACCGATACAACCATACAAATAACGAAAGGAGGGGTAATGCCCGAACTAAGCTATGCACTCGATACGCTATTCGCACTCTTTGCGATGACGCTGATTATCTTTATGGTTCCCGGATTTGCGATGCTCGAAGCGGGATTGGTACGGAGCAAAAACGTCGCGGCGGTACTTACGGTCAATACGATGATTTACGCGGTGGCTTCCATGTTTTTCCTACTTGTCGGTTACAGCTTGGCGTTCGGAAGTTGGGAAAACGATACGATGAGCAAATGGGCGGCGTTTTTGTTTCAAATGGCGTTTGTCGGTAAAACGGTCAACATCATGAGCGGCGGGGTGAGCGAACGCGTACGTATCGTACCGTTGATGCTCTTTACCGTCGTCATGGCGGCGCTCATCTACCCTATTGCCGTCAACTTGACCTGGGGAGCGAACTTTTTAAAAGGTACGGCGCTTGATATCTCCGCAATGCACGATTTGGCAGGCTCCACCGTTATCCACTCCACCGGTGCGTGGGCGCTTTTGGCTGCAATCTTAATCATCGGACCGCGCAAAGGCAGATATACGCCTAACGGCACTATCCGCGTCTTTCCCGCTTCCAACATCCCGCTGGTGGTTTTGGGAGCGATGCTGCTTTGGATAGGATGGTTCGGATTCAACGGCGGTTCCGTCGGCTCCATTTCGAGCAAAGAGAGCGCCGATGCCGTCGCATTAACGATTATGAACACCAATACCGCGGGGCTTGCCGGCGCGATTGTCGTAGCGCTCGTCGAATATATACGTTACAAAAAGTTCGACATCACGATGATTCTCAACGGTGCGCTCGGAGGGTTGGTCGCCGTTACGGCGGGGGCGGATATCTTCGATATCTACACACCGATACTTATCGGCGCTATCGGCGGACTTATCGTCGTTTTCGGCGTGCCCTTTTTCGACAAATTGCGTATCGACGATCCCGTCGGAGCGCTCTCCGTACATTTGCTCAACGGCGTATGGGGAACGTTAGCTGTAGGCATCTTTGCCGACGTTTCGTTTTTCGCTCAACTCAAAGGCGTACTCGTTATCGGCATTTTCGCGTTTATAAGCTCCTATGTCGTTTTGTACGCGATAAACAAATTCGTCGTATTTAGAATCGACGCAGAGAGCGAAACCGAAGGACTCGACATCAACGAATGCGGACTCGAGTCTTATCCCGAATTTACACGAACCATCTAAAGGAGAGCTTTATGAAAAAGATCGAAGCGATTATCAAACCTTACAAACTCGACGAAGTGAAAGAAGCCCTCGTCGAAGTGGGCATCGAAGGTATGACCGTCAGCGAAGTGAAAGGGTACGGACGCCAACAAGGCCACTCCGAACTCTATCGAGGCGCAGAATATGTGGTGGAGTTTATCCCCAAAGTCAAACTCGAAATTGTCGTAAGTAACGACGACTATCTCCACAGAGCGATCGACGCTATCAAAAGCGCTGCCAAAACGGGTAAAATAGGTGATGGAAAGATCTTCGTGCTCCCCGTCGAACATGTCGTACGCATCCGTACGGACGAAGAGGACGAAGAGGCGCTGTGAGCCTTTGCTCTCTTCTTTTTCTCAATATCGCTTTTATGCTTCCGCAAAAAATTGATGCACGCGTTCCAAATGGCGTTCTATCCCTACAAAACTATGATCGCCGCCTTCTTCTACAACTATGTCGCACCCGTTATATTTTTCGACCGCTTCGCGATAATCCAACACTTCGTCTCCCGTTTGCAACAATACCGTAAACTTCTCTTTATACCTCTCTATATCCGTTTCGTAACGCTTCAACATCTCGAGGTGTCTTTCGTTCCACAAAAAGTAACTGTCGTCGTAAAAATGACGCACCTCTCCTAAAAGTCTTCGCAAGGTTTTCCGAGGAGATACCGAGGGGTTGATGAGTACGACTTTCGCGACACGTGCTTTTTGCGCCAAATAGGTCGCATAGTAGCCGCCCAAAGAAGAGCCGATTACGCACCACTTCTCATCGCACATATCGATGATCTCTTCGAGCGTTTTCACGGCAAGCTCGGGAATATACGAGAGCGAAGGCGCGATAAATTTTTTGTTTTTCTCTCTAAAGTAGTCTCTAAAGATAGTCGCTTTGTTCCCCTCCCCGCTACCGGCAAATCCGTGAATATAGAGTATCATCTCTCGCTCGCTACTTCTTCTCGTCCATTTTGACAACTTTGTACTCGACATCGTCACCTTGATAGACCGGTTCGAAAAGTACTCCTTCGCACTCTTTGTAGTGTTTTCCGTCGATATAGATATCATCACAATCGTTTTCTGGGATGGTCGACACCACCGCGCCGATCGTGATGGCGCTCCCCCAAAACCACGGCCAATAACCGCCCCATCCGTAATAGGGATAGTGATGATAGTGATGGTGATGATGTCCGTGATGATGATGCCCGTGATGGTGCCCATGGTCACCGTGTCCGTATTCGGGACGATGAATCGGCTTGTGCGACGGGTTGTGCCCCGGTTTGTTCGGACGCTGACCGTTTTGCCATTTGGATTTGAGCTGCTGTTTGACCTGTTGTTGTTTGTTCGGATCCAAACTGTTCCATTTCTGTTTCAACTGCTGTTTTTGGCTTTCGTCGAGCTTGCGCCGCGACGTATCGGCAGCTCTTTTTTGCGCTATTCGTTGTTTCGCTTGCGATTGTTGCGAAGGATTGAGCCTATTTCTTTGTTGTTTCGCCGATGTTGCGGGTTTGACGTTCGGTCGGTTGAGTTTGATATGTTGTGAAGTTACGCGACCGCTTGTCGGACGAGTAGAAAGCGGTCTGCTACTTTTCGGTCTTTGGGTTTTGGGAAAGTTGCCTCCGTAGTAGCGACTTTTGCTCGGCGAAGGTCGACTGAAGCTGCTTCTGTTGAAGCTGCTTCTGTTGAAATTGGGACGGGAAAAACTTCGTGCGCGCATCGCTCCGCCGCCGCGCATACGCATGCCGCCGCCTCTGCGTGCTTGCGCTTCGGAAAAGAAAACGAACATCGTAGCCACGGTAGTCGCATGAGAAGAGAGTTCCGCCTTATGCACCGAGACCGAAGGAGAGAGTATCCCAAGCAGTGCGAATCCCACCGCAAAACGTTTTATGCCTTTCATGACTCGACTCCTTGTTTCGGAGTAATATCGATATGTCGATCCCCTTTTGTCGGCGTAAAGAGGAAAAAGCCGTCGGGAAATTTCGGATCGATATCCCACTTCAATGTCGCACCGCTTCTTAGCAGCAGCGGGTTTGTTTTATCGACGATAAGAAACTTACGTATCAACGGATGCGCGCCCTTTTCTATCCACACTTGATAAGAGTGACTCGGATAATCGAATCCGATATGATGACACACCTTACCGTCCACTTCGGACTCACCGAAGTAATATCCTTTGTTACGCGGGGGAATACGCTTTTCCAAATCACTGTAAATGATATTCGCCAAAACGGCTTTGATACCGTACGCTTCGAAAAGATAATCGAGGGCATCGTCGATATTTTGCGCTACGCGCAGCTTCCCATAATAACGCGTCGGTATATCGTAAACCGTAAAATCCCCGTGACTCAAATAATACTCTCTCGACTTTACATCCCCGTCGATAGAGACAAATAGTTTACCTGGACGCCACACGTCGATTTCGACGCGATGAGTGTAAGTCACGACCATCCTATCAAGATACATGTCGTCGCTGCTCATCTCCGCCTCTATCGAAAATCGTTTGAGTCGCTCGATATAACGATAGGAACGTAACAATATCGAAGAAGCCACAGGCGCTACGGTACGAAGCAAATAGGCTTTTTGTGTCGTTTGCGACGAGGCAAAGGCATCCGTTCCGGCAAACATCCCCACTATCAAAAAAGCCGCCGCCAACCCGATTTTTTTCATTTGCGCTTCCTTCTGTAGATACGAATTTGCGATTTCTATTGTAACTTTTATGCCTTAAATATATAATTGCTCTTAATCTCGCATATACAAAAAGGACAAACCATGATACGAAACGCCTGCAGCGATGCCTTACATTTTCGCCACGCTTGCAAACGCTTCGACGAAACGAAAACGATAGACGAAGAGACAATGCGCTATATCCTCGAAGCGGGACGCCTCTCTCCTTCGTCGTTCGGAATGGAGCCGTGGCGCTTTCTCGTCGTCAAAGATGCCGCGCTTAAAGCGAAGCTTAGACCGCTTTGCTGGAATCAAGCGCAAATCACGACGTGTTCGCATCTGGTAATCATCCTCGCCGCCATCGAAAACGTACAACCCGAAAGCGGCATTCCCGCCAAACGCTTCGCGCGACGCCCCTTGCCGCCGGAGCGTATCGAAGCTTACAACAAGCTCTATGCCGAATTTATGGCGGAGACTTTCGCCGACGACGAAAAGACCTTCGCATGGAGCGCCAGACAGTGCTATATCGCCTTAGCCGACATGATGAACGCCGCCGCGTTCGTAGAGATAGACAGTTGCGCTATCGAAGGATTCGAAAAAGAGAAGGTGGAGAGACTGCTCAAACTCGATACGACGAAGTGGCAAGTGGCGGTGATGTGCGCATTCGGCTATCGCATCGATCCGCAACCGCCCAAATTGCGTTTACCCTACGAAGAGGTTGTCTATACGCTGAGCGACGACGATATTTCTTGACACCCTCGTCGCATAAATCGTTGGTATTTTTATCGATAGAAAACATAGAAAGCAGATTTCAGTTGGAGAAAGAAGAGAAGGTAAAAAGCGCTTACGCTTCGCTCTGCGCTTCGGAAGTCTCTTCGTCGGAGGAGGACTTCGATGCCTGCAAAGGCGTCTCTTTTCGCATATAGCGCAACAAATCTCCGATCGTGCGTTTCATCTCGCCGCGATCGACGATCATATCGATCAAACCGTGTTCGAGCAAAAACTCCGAACGCTGAAAGCCTTCGGGCAGATCGACGCCGACCGTTTGTTTGATGACGCGCTGTCCCGCAAAACCTATCAGTGCACCCGGCTCCGCCATAATGATATCGCCGAGCATCGCAAACGACGCCGAAACACCGCCCATCGTCGGATCGGTCAGTACCGAGATATAAGGCAATCCCAAATCACTCATACGCTTGAGTGCCGCGGAGGTCTTGCTCATCTGCAATAGCGAATAGGTACTCTCCTGCATCCGCGCACCCCCCGATGCCGAGACGATGACAAGCCCGCACCCTTTTTCGATCGCGCGGTTGACGGCTCTGACGATCTTTTCGCCCTCTACCGAACCGAGACTACCGCCCATAAAGGCAAAATCGAACACCACCAATTCCGCCGGTACGCCGTCGATCGTACAGCTACCGCTAACCACCGCGGAGGTTTTGCCCGTTTTCGCCTTCGCCTCTTCGAGACGCTTTTTGTACGATTTTTTGTCGCTGAACTTGAGCGGATCGACGGGTGCAAGCGTCGCGTCATGCTCGACGAAACTTCCCTCGTCCGCCAATACTTCGATACGTTTGTCG
Source organism: Campylobacteraceae bacterium (assembly GCA_027026055.1). Taxonomy (GTDB): domain Bacteria; phylum Campylobacterota; class Campylobacteria; order Campylobacterales; family Sulfurovaceae; genus JALVPA01. The sequence goes on from JALVPA010000175.1 coordinate 7,100, forward strand.
GCACTGATACGGAAATGATGGTTACATTTGGGACAGACGTTTTGTTTCGCCTCCACCTCTTTGTAAAACATCAACGAGGTACACTTGGGGCACTTGATCCACTGATTGGGTTGCTCTTCTTTTTTCTCTTTGCCGAATAGGCTGCTAAACATACTTCCGAACTCCATTTCACCCTTCCTCCGCTAAACTTCGCTTCAAAACGGTTACGATACGTCGCATCGTCTCTTTTTCTTTCGCTACTATAACATAATCTTGCTCAACGATCACTTCAAGCCCCTCGCAAAGCGCCAAACCCGCCGCAAAATCGTAAATTCGAAACGGCCCGACAAACAACACGAACGACACCTCGTGCGCATATGCCAGCGACACCGCTACCGCGCCGGGCGAACGAAACTTGATACCCTCCTCTTTGAGCGCGGCGACTACGCTCGGATTGGCATAGGCTTTTTCGAAAATGCCGATATCGTCGTGGCTACTCTTTCGGACGGGACGAAACTCTTTTTCGGACAGCCTCCCGCGCATCGTCGTCCGCTCTCCCGCGACTTTGTATAAAAACTCTCCCGTCGCCAGATTGCATACCGTCGCCGCTTCGAGTCTGCCTTCGGCATCGACCAACGCCGCGGAGGTGCCGTAATAGGGCAATCCCGACAAAAGATTGGAAGAACCGTCTATCGGATCGAGAATCACCGTCGCTTCGCCCGTGCCTACGATACCCGACTCTTCCGATTCGATCGTACCGAAATCGCCCAAGTGTTCGATAAAAATCGCCTCCGCCGCCAAATCGATGCCGCTACTACGATCGCCGCCCGCACCGATGTCGCTCTTTTCGTAAAGCGTCTCTTTCATGCCGTCGCATACCAGAGCATAAATCGCTCTGTTGGCTTCCAAAGAGGCTTGGACGAAGGGATGCATACTCATCTGGCGCTACTTATTCGCCCTTTTTGTTCAACTCCAGTGTCGGACGCGCACCGCGAGGTACCACCAGCCAGAATTTGCGCATCTCCGTGCGGGCGTTTTCCAAGATACGCGCCGCCGTTTTGCTGCCCGTTTTTTCCAGATAATCTTTCAACAATCGCTTCAGAGCGAACAATTCGAAATCGAGTTCGTCCGTATCGATGCGCAACGCCTCGACCAATTCGGGATTGAGCTTCTCGTAGAAGGTGCCGTGTTCGTCGTAGACAAAGGCTTTACCGCCCGTCATACCCGCACCGAAGTTGATTCCCGTCTCACCCAAAATCACCGCTACGCCGCCGGTCATATATTCGCACGGATGATCACCCGTGCCCTCGACGACCGTCGTCGCGCCGGAGTTGCGCACCGCAAAGCGCTCGCCCACTTTACCGGCGATATAGAGAGTACCGCCCGTAGCACCGTAAAGACAAGTATTGCCGCCGAGGGCGAAATCAGGAGCGCCTTTGGAAGAGGTGATGACGATGCGACCGCCGTTCATACCTTTGCCGATATAATCGTTGCCAGCACCGTCGACATTGATGGTAACGCCTTTTGCCAAGAAAGCGCCGAGCGATTGTCCCGTAATCCCCTTGAGATTGATCGTAATCGTATCGTCGGGCAACCCTTCGTTGCCGTAGCGCGCGGCGATCTCTCCCGAAATACGCGCACCGAAGCTGCGGTTGAGGTTGGAGATTTCGCGCTCGATGACGATCGGTTTTTCGGGATTTTCAATCGTCGGCATCAAGGTTTGCAAGATCTCCTTTTCGTATTCGTTTTTATCGAACGGTTCGTTGGAAGCAACCTGACAGGTATCGTATCCTTCCACTTTCTCAAGCAACGCTTCGAAGTCGAACTTCTTCGCAAATTCGTCATCGATCACTTCCAAAAGTTCGGTTTTGCCGACGATCTCCTCCAAAGAGCGATATCCCAGTTGCGCCAAGATCTCGCGCACCTCTTCGGCGATGAGCGTGAAGTAGTTGACCACTTTGTCCACTTTCCCTTTGAAACGCGCGCGCAAATGGGGATCTTGTGTCGCGACACCCACACCGCAGGTATTGAGGTGACATACGCGCAACATCATACACCCTACCAAGACCAACGCACCCGTACCGAAAGCGTACTCTTCCGCACCGAAGATCGCCGCTTTGACGATATCGAGCGCCGTTTTGAGTCCGCCGTCGGTCTCTATACGTACCAATTGACGCAAATCGTTGGCTTTAAGCGCGTTATGCGCTTCATGCAACCCAAGCTCCCACGGGTTACCCGCAAAACGGATCGAACCGATAGGCGCCGCGCCCGTACCGCCGTCGCCGCCGGAGATGATAATCTTGTCCGCATAGGCTTTCGCCACACCCGCGGCGATGGTGCCCACACCCGCCGTGGAGACCAACTTGACGGTGACGCGGGCGTTTGGATTGACCTGTTTGAGGTCGAAAATCAACTGCGCCAAATCCTCGATCGAGTAGATATCGTGATGCGGCGGGGGCGAGATCAACGTCACGCCGGGTTTGGTATAACGCAGTTTCGCGATTAGCGGCGATACTTTACTACCGGGTAGCTGTCCGCCCTCGCCCGGTTTTGCCCCTTGGGCGACTTTGAT
>JALVPA010000176.1 GCA_027026055.1 Campylobacteraceae bacterium
CTACTGGCTTCTCGCACAATGACTGGAGAGTTGGAAGCAGGAGTGAGAGAGACACAGTCAATATTAAACAAACTTAAATCAACAGAACATCCGACAATCGCCGTATATTTTTCACCTAAAAGGCAGTTGCCCGGCAGACCTAAATCGCTACCAGAATCAAAACCTTTTGATGTTTCACAAGCTTTTAGCCGTGCACTTCATGATCGTGAAGTTGAACTTCGTGAGTTTATGTACTGGTTCAGAACACAAGAGATTTTCGCCGCTGAAGGTGATGAAAAAAGAGAAAATGTTTTAGAGACCCTTAGAAAGGTTATTCAAGAATTTATACCTGAGTTTTCCAATCTTCGATTAGTAGAAGAGCCTCGACTCGGTTTGGTAGTAGAAAAATCAGGAAAGCCCCTCTTTTTACACCAGCTCTCTGACGGTGAAAAGGGATTATTGGCAATGGTATTTGACCTTACAAGGAGATTAGCTATCGCCAATCCTGATAGTGAAAATCCGATTGCGGATGGTAAAGCCATTGTTATGATAGATGAGATTGAACTACATTTGCATCCAAAATGGCAAAGGGAAGTTCTTGGCAAAATGCTATCTGTCTTTAAAAATTGCCAATTTATTGTAACGACGCACTCTCCAATGGTGCTTGGTGAAGCACAAGCAAAGTCAGTAAGATTTTTGGAATATGATGACAGTGGTAAAGTAATAGTCACAATTCCCGATGAAGCTTACGGAATGGATGCAAATAGGGTTTTGCAAGAGCTTATGGGAGCCAGCATAAGAAATAAACAAGTTGAAAAAGAGTTAGAAGAACTCTTTAAAATTATTGATGATGAAAAGTTCGATTTGGCAAAAGAAAAAATTGCAAAGCTATCAAAAAAATTAGGAGAGTTTGATCCTGAACTTACAAGGGCGAGTTCGCTCATTCATTTTTTGGAGGGTGATGATTGAGAAATATTGTAAAAGGACGTGAGCCAAGGTCTTTAACTGAACACCGAACTAAAGCAAATGCAGATTATGATAACTATAATCATAAAGATGATTTGAGACAAAGCCTGGTTCAAGAGCAAAAAGGGCTTTGTTGCTATTGTATGTCTCGTATAAAACCGGATAGAAAACATATGAAAATAGAGCATTGGCAGTGCCAAGACAATTACCCTCAAAGGCAACTTGACTATAACAATCTTTTGGGTGCATGTTTGGGAGGTCAAGGACAACCTCAAAGAGATCAACATTGTGATACCAGAAAAGGTAATAGTGATTTAAGTTTTAATCCTGCCGATCCCTCATGTAATGTAGAACAAATGTTTAAATTTTTAGGAAATGGAAAAATAGAAGCTGTTGACCCTGCAATAGACAGAGAAATCAATGAAATTTTAAATCTTAATTGGTATAGATTGGCTGAAAACAGGAAAGCTGTTTTGGACAGCTTTAAACAAAGATTGGGCATAGGAGGTTTTAACCCTGAAAGAGAGTTAAGTAGATGGGATGGCTCTCAAACTGATAAATTACCGGAATATTCCCAAGTGATTGTTTATTGGCTAAAGAAAAAATTAAAAAGAGTTTCAAGATGAAAAAAACCTCCGAAGAAGCATTTGAAACAGCGATAGAAGATGTGCTGTTAAACAATGGCTATGCCTCTGTAAAATCAAAAGAGTTCGATACCAAAAGAGCGATTTTTCCTAATGTCGCATTGGAGTTTATCCAAAAGACTCAACCGAAAGTTTGGAAAAAGCTTGAGGAGTTGCATGGAGAAAAAACTAGGGAGAGGATCGTAGATGCTTTATGCAAGTGGCTTGATACTTACGGTACTTTAGCGACACTCAGACACGGTTTCAAATTTTACGGCAAGACTTTACGGATAGCCTATTTTCGTCCGGCTCACGGACTTAACGAAGAGTTGATAGAAAAGTATGATGCAAATATTTTGGGATTGACAAGACAACTCTACTTTAGTGATAAAAGCAAACAGTCGCTCGATGTAGTGCTTAGTATCAACGGCATACCGATTGTTACGATGGAGTTAAAAAACCCTTTGAGCGGACAGAGTGTCTCTGATGCGGTACACCAATACAGACACGACAGGGATCCGAGAGAGAAGATATTTGAGTTTAAAAAACGCACACTTGTGCACTTTGCCGTAGATACCGAAGAGGTGCATATGGCTACCAAACTTGCCGGCAGTTCTACCCATTTCTTACCGTTTAACAAAGGATATAACGGCGGCGCCGGAAATCCTCCAGATAGTAAAGGAAGAAACTACAAGACAGCATATTTATGGGAAGAGGTATTATCAAGAGATAGCTTGATGGATATCGTAGCCCGTTTTTTACATCTGCAAATCGATGAGAAGATGAGCGAAACAGGCAGAAAGATCAAAAAAGAGACGATGATCTTTCCTCGTTATCATCAGCTTAGAGCGGTTAGAAGATTGGTCGAGACAGCAGCCAAAGAGGGTGTGGGGCATAACTATCTCATTGAACACTCGGCAGGTTCCGGAAAAAGTAATACGATAGCGTGGCTGGCACACAGACTTTCGTCACTCCATAGCAGCGGTGATGAACGAATCTTCGATAGTGTAGTTGTGATAACCGATAGAGTGGTGCTTGATAGGCAGTTGCAAGAGACCATTTATCAGTTTGAGCACCGTCAAGGGGTGGTGCAAAAGATTGATGAAGATTCCAGGCAGCTTGCCGAAGCCCTTGAAGAGGGAGTGCCTATCATCATCACGACTTTACAAAAGTTTCCGTTTGTCTCTGAGCAGTTAAATAAAATTGCTCAAGAGAGGGGAGAGATCGGCAAAGATTATCTTCCTACAAGAAAATATGCTGTTATCATAGACGAAGCACATAGCTCACAATCCGGAGAGACTGCTACGGAGTTAAAAGCTGTATTGGGTGGAGAGAAGCTGATAGAAAAAGCGAAAGAGGAGGCAAAAGAGGAGGCAAAAGAGGAGGGAGAGATAGAGCTTGAAAAGCTCTTCCGCTCTATGGCAAAAAGAGGCAGACAGCCCAATATGAGTTTTTTTGCCTTCACCGCTACTCCGAAACATAAAACCCTTGCAATATTTGGCAGAGACGGTGAGCCGTTTGACCGTTATACGATGCGTCAGGCGATCGAAGAGGGGTTTATCATGGATGTGCTTGCCAATTATGTAACCTATAAAACCTATTTTAAACTCATCAAAAAAGCGCAGGATGATCCAAATGTAGAGCAGAAAAAAGCGGCACGGGCATTGGCAAAATTTATGCGGCTCCACCCGCATAATATCGCCCAAAAAACAGAAGTGATGGTTGAGCATTTTTGGCGATATGTGCGACATAAAATCGGCGGGCATGCCAAAGCGATGGTTGTTACAAGCTCAAGACTTGAGGCAGTGAGGTATAAACAGGAGTTTGATAGATACATCAAAGAGAAAGGGTATACGATCAAAAGCCTTGTAGCTTTCTCGGGAGAGGTAGAGGATGATAAGCTCAAAGGAGTAACTTATACCGAAGTGGGTATGAATGACGGACTAAAAGAGAAGGATTTACCCGAAACTTTTGCCAAGCCGGAATATCGGGTTTTGCTGGTTGCTGAAAAGTATCAGACAGGTTTTGATCAGCCGTTGTTACATACGATGTATGTAGATAAAAGGCTTTCGGGGATACAAGCGGTGCAAACGCTTTCAAGACTAAACCGAACACATCCGCTTAAAGAGGATACATTTGTGCTCGATTTTGTCAATGATCCTCAAGAGATACAAGAGTCGTTCAGGCAGTATTATGAAGGTTCTGTAATGGGAGAAGAGGTTGATCCCGATAGACTTTATGAGATAAAAAGTGAACTGGATGAGTCGGGTATTTATACGGTAGATGAAATTCAAGAGTTTGTAAAAATATACTTTGCACCAAAACGTAGACAAAGTCCCACTGACCATAAAAAGATAAATGCACTTCTTGATAAGGCAACGGCAAGATTTAAGCGGATGCAAGAGCAACAGGAGGAAGAAGCAGAGCTTTTTAGAGGAAAAATAAGAGCTTTTAAAAACTTATACAGCTTCCTTTCGCAGGTAATTCCATATCAAGATAGTGATCTTGAAAAACTATATATCTATTTAAAATATTTAGCTTTAAAATTGCCAAAACGTAAAAGCGGTAAAGGGTATCAGTTTGATGATGAGGTTGATCTTGAATATTATCGATTGCAAAAAATAAGTGAAGGTTCAATTAGCCTAAATGAAGGATACGCTAAAGCTCTTGATGGACCAAAAGAGGTGGGATCAAGTATGGTAAGAGAAACTGCCGTCCCTCTCTCTAAGCTTATAGATATCATTAACGCTCGATTTGGAGCGGAACTTACAGAAGCCGATCAGCTCTTTTTTGATCAAATTGCTGAAGCAGCCGCTCAAGACGAGAGCTTACAACAAGCCGCAAAAGTCAATTCGCAAGAGAAGTTTCAATTACTATTTAAACAAACTTTAGAGTCTCTGTTTATAGAACGTATGGAGATGAATGAAGAACTTTTTGCTGAATACATCGGTAATAAGCAAATGCAAGAGTTGATATCGAATTGGTTGGGGAAAGAGGTGTATGGAAAGTTGTTGAATGTTTAAAAGTTTTTAAGGTAATGAGTTTGGTTTTAAAAAAAACCGGATTTATCACTTGAGCATGATTTATCATTAAAAAGTTAAGATAGTATAATTAATTTTGATATTTCTTTTCCAGTTTTCTACACAAGAAGGACATGCAAAAGTTAAACTGGTACAAGTGGTTTCGGATATGATTTTTAAAAACAAATCTTTAAAGAGCAAAGATGCAAATACCGACATTGATAAAAGAGATCGCCGTCGCGCTGGATAGCAAAGGTGCGCGTGCCGTTGCGGTGGGGGGTGCGGTGCGCGATTGGCTTCTGGGGCGACCGCTTAAAGATTTGGATATCGAAGTGTACGGATTGCCTACGCTCGAAGCGTTGACGCGTCTTCTCAAAGCTTTCGGTAGGGTCGATGCGGTAGGCAAATCGTTCGGCGTGATCAAGTTGACGCGCGAGGGCACTACTTACGACTTTTCTTTTCCTCGAAAAGAGCGGGCGATAGGAAAAGGACATCGCGACTTCGAGGTGCATATCGACGGGACGCTCGATTTCGCAGAAGCGGCGAGGCGCAGGGACTTTACGATCAACGCGATGGGATACGATATCGTACATCAAAAACTCTACGATCCCTACGGAGGTCGCGAAGATATTTTCAGGCGACGTTTGCGCCACATAGACGAGACGACTTTTGTCGAAGATCCGTTACGCGTCTATCGCGCGGTGCAGTTTGCCGCAAGGCTTGGGTTTCGTATCGATCGGGATACAGTAGGACTGTGCCGCAAAATGACGGCGACGGGGATGCTTGCGCATCTGCCCGTAGAACGCATATGGGCGGAGTGGCGAAAAATCTTCGAAGCACCCTATCCCTCGGTAGGATTTGAGTGGATGCGTCGCATCGGCATCCTCGATCGACACTTTCCCGAACTTGCCGTACTTTCCAATATACCCCAATCGCCCGTGCATCATCCCGAAGGCAATGTTTGGAGACATACGCTTTGGACGCTTGATGCGATGCGAGACATAAGCGCCGATCTTTCCGAAAAAGAGCGTCTCGTGCTGATGATGGCGGCGCTGTGTCACGATTTGGGCAAAGCTGATACGACAATCGGAAGCAAGCGTGCCGTGAGGTTGCCCCGCCCTATTCGCAATCAAGCGGCATTTGCGTGCGCCGCGCAACTGCCGCGCTTTGATGCGGGCAAAAGACGCGCGCGGCTTTCGCACGGTATCGTAAAGGTTTCGACCGCTTATGGCATTTGCGCCGAAAGTCGCTTACCGATACGCGCTATCGGACACGAAATCCTTTCGGAAACGTTGAGCGAAGCGTTATTGGCGAAATTGACCGGCGAGAAGGATTTGAAGCGTCGGGTGTTGTCTCTCGTGCGTCATCATCTCAAACCTTTTCAATTCGTACGCGACGGTGCCAAAAACGGCGCATACGGACGCTTGGCGCTTAAAGTCGATGTCGCCATGCTTGCCAAACTCGCCGAAGCCGACGCGCTGGGGCGTACGACGCGCGCTTCGCTGAAAGGCGTTTGCAAGGTATGCGACGATTTCAAGCGACGTATCGAAACCCTCGAGCTGCATAGCGGCGCACCGAAACCGTTGGTGACGGGAAAAGATCTGATTGCCGCGGGACTTCAGCCTTCGCCGCGTTTCAAAGCGATATTGCGACAACTCTACGCACTTCAGGTGGAGGGGAAATTCGAAGAGAAAGAAACGGCGATCGCTTATCTTAAAAAGGAATTGTTGTAACGCGTTCGTCATATGTTTTCAATCGTTCTAAAGCCTTCATGGGATATCCTCGGATATGAAGTTGTCGCATATTGAAGTGAGCAATCCTTATTTGAGTTTACCGTCGCTTTGTTATGAAGCGGCGAAGCCCACACCGCTGAAATCTCCCTATTTGATACATGCCAACGAAGAGGTTGCCGAGATATTGGAAATCGATCGCGACGAACTGGCTACGGAGCGTTTTGTGCGACTGCTCAACGGCGAATGGTTTTTTAAAGGTGCGAAACCCTTTGCGATGGCATATGCGGGGCATCAGTTCGGTTATTTCGTACCGCAACTCGGTGACGGTCGCGCCGTCAATATCGGCACGATAGGCACATGGCATCTGCAACTCAAAGGCGCGGGGATGACCGCCTATTCGCGTTCGGGAGACGGTAGGGCGGTATTGCGCTCCTCGATACGGGAGTATCTGATGAGCGAAGCGATGCGTGCGTTGGGCATTCCCACGACGCGAGCACTCGGAATTTTGGGTTCGGAACACTCGGTCTATCGCGACGATTGGGAAAAGGGTGCGATGGTGCTAAGGGTGAGCGAAAGTTGGGTGCGTTTCGGTACTTTCGAGTATGCGGCGCACCGCGGCGATACCGATGCGCTTCGCGCGCTTGCCGCCTATGTCGTCGCCGAAAGCTATCCGCACTTGCAAGAGGAGACGGACGAAGAGGAGCGGTATGCGTCGATGTTGTGCGAAACGATCGAACGCACGGCGCGATTGACGGCGCAGTGGCAGGCGGTCGGTTTTTCGCACGGAGTGATGAACACCGACAATATGTCGATAGCAGGACTTACGATCGACTACGGTCCTTACGGTTTTCTCGACGCATACGACAAAGATTACGTCTGCAATCGCAGCGATACGCACGGACGGTACCGTTTCGGTGCCCAACCCGCCGTGGCGGAGTGGAATCTGCGCACACTTGCAAAAGCTTTGGAGGCTTTGATACCCCAATCGCGGAGCGAAGCGTGTTTGGCGCGTTATTTTCCGATATATAAACAAGCTTACGGCGCACATATGAGAGCCAAATTGGGCTTGCAAAGCGAAAGAGAAGAAGATGCGACACTGATAAGCGATTTGCTCGATACGATGCAAAAACTTCAAATCGATTATACCTATTTTTTCAGGGCATTGAGCCGTTACGAGGGACGTCGAGACGACTTGCTCAAGGCCGCACTCTATCACCGTCCGATGCACGCGTGGTTGGATCGTTACGAAAAGCGTTTGTCGTACGAAAGCCGTAGCGACGAAGCGCGACGCGAGGCGATGCTACGTATCAATCCCGCCTATGTACTCAAAAACCATATGCTTGCCGATGCGATAGAAGCGGCCGAAAAAAAAGATTTCGCTTTATTCGACGCGCTCTTTCGCATCGCAAAAGCACCGTTTGAAGAACACGAAGGCTTCGAAGCGTGGGCGCAACCCACGCCGCAAGATCGTCGCAATACCCGTCTCAGCTGCTCTTCATAAGCGGTGTATTATCATTGAAACAAAACTATGCAAAAGGAGGTTCGGATGTATCGACTCGAATGCGTATCGAGTAGAGCGGTGGCGGATCTCGAAAGCGAATTGAGAAGTTTTTTCGGACGCGTACGTGTGCTCAAACGCGGTTTGTCGGCGTCAAATCACGCGCTCAACCGCATTCAGCGTATGCGATGCCGCGAAAATTTGCGGGCGTTGGAGCGTTTGGAACGCGAACTCTATGCCGTGACGTACAAAGAGGATATCTATACGCTCTATCGTTACGTGCAACCGTTGGTCAAACTCGATGCGGCGACGCTTACGCGAAAGCTGGGAGAAGAGAGATTCGAGTGTCGGTCGCTTTTTATTATATGACAATATGACATATTTTCTACCCTTTCGCTCCAAAACGGGTATAGTGACGATATCACATCGTAGGAGCGTATAATGATAGTCGGTATCGAGGGAACCGTCGAAAAAAAAGAACCCACTCTTTTGCATATTAACGTCAACGGCTTGATCTACGAGGTTTTTGTCTCTTTGTACACCTCCAACGCCGTCGAGGGCAAACGCGTCAAACTCCACACGACCCAAATCGTACGAGAAGACGGATGGCAACTTTACGGCTTTGCGCATGCGGACGAAAAACGGATGTTCGATACGCTGATCAAAATCAACGGCGTCGGTCCCAAAGTGGCGATGGCGGTCTGCTCCACTTTCGCGCCCGAGACTTTTGCGAAGGTGATTCGTTCCAAAGATGTCGGGATGCTCAAACGTGTCCCCGGTATCGGTCCCAAAGCGGCAAGCCGTATCTTGGTGGAGTTGGCGGAGTTTATCCTCGATACCGAAAACGGCAGCGGAGAGGAGGGCGGTGCGATGCAAGAAGCGATCATGGCGCTGGAGAGCCTCGGTTTCAAAAAGGATGCGGCGCAAAAAGCTTTGGCGGGATGCAGCGGCGATACGGCGACACTCGTCAAAGAGGGGCTCAAAAAGCTTCAGCGTTTGTAAGCCTCAGTGTTTCGCAAAAACCATATCGCCGACATTCAGTCTTATCGATCGAGCGACGACGTCACATTTGACCATAAAGAGGTAATAAACGCTGCGATCGCATACATCATAGAGACTTTCGTAATTGCCCATGCCTTTGGAGAGAACGATATCGGCGGTTTCGAAGAGTTCGCGCGATCGTGTGTCGGCATAGCGCAGATCGTAGCCCGGGGTGGGTACGCCGGTATCGACGATCTCGGCGACATCGCCCAGTACCCGCGCCTCTTCGACGGTGACGTCGTTGATAATCGGTTTGCCTCGTACGAAGTAATATACCTTGATGTCGTAGAGCGAAACGATCATCTCTATAAGCCGTTTGTCGAAAAGGTGCTCGCCGGTATTGTCTCCGATATAAACGAATGTGCGGGCGTCATGCAGCTCTTTTTCGAATGTATCGAAATCGTTGATTGCGAAATCGCGCGAAAGATGGCTACGAATCGTTTCGTCGAGGTCGAAAGTGCGTTGTGCACCGAAATCGATGACATTGCCGATCGCGGCGAAACGTACCGCCTCTTCGAGTGTGCGTATGGAGGCGGTGTTGACTTTTTCGGCGAGTTGCGTCACCTCTTTTTTCGCTTCGAGGAGCGGATCGGGAGTAGCGGTGATGCGTGCGATGGCGGCGTAGGTCTCTTTGGCGATTTGCGGCGGCGTCATCTCCGGCGTGGCGTCGCGTAAAATCTCGGCAGTACTATCCAGTAGCCGTTTTGCGGTTTCGTTGTCGCAACCGAGTAGTTTGGCGGTTTTGAGCGTTTGGTTCATGATACAGACGATACAGTCGGGTTCGAT
>JALVPA010000177.1 GCA_027026055.1 Campylobacteraceae bacterium
GCCGTATATGACAACGGCGTTTCGATTTTGCGGGCAGGTATGCCTTGCATCTGTAAGATTTGGATGTTTCGATAACGATACGCACCGTATTTTTGTTAAACTGCGAAACGCTGAGACGTTTGCACGAGCGGTGATGCAAACGCTTCCCCACCTTTGAAGAGGCTAGTACGACACCAGGCAAATCGAATACCTCTCGATAGGGCTTTTTCAATCGAAAATATTTGATACGGCTTTTCGGGTAAGGTTTGTTAAAAAACAGGCGCAGTTCGTTTTTATAAATGTCCACTTTTTGAAGTACGACGGCGGCATCGGCGAAGAGCGCCGCAAATAGCAGCAAATATACCCAAACTCTTTTCACACCCTACTCTTCTCCGTTGACAAGCTTGTCCATCAACTCTTTGACCGTGATGATCTCTTTGAGCTTATAGCCGTTCGCTCCCGTAAAAAAGAGTCCCGTTTCCGCAATACCGTCGTATGCATCCGTCAAACGATCGGCGATACAGTATCCGACAATTTTCGCTTCTTCACCTCTGTTACAAGGAGTAACACAATTGGAGATACAAGCGATTTTGGGTGCGGTACCCTCTTCGATACGGCGGTGCAATTCGCTTTTGATTCCGCGTGCGGGATAACCGACGGGCGATTTGAAGAGCTTGATATCTTCCTCTTTCGCTTCGATAATCATCCGTTTCATCACGTCGCTGGCATCGCACTCGTAGGTACCGATAAATCGCGTACCCATCTGTACCCCGGATGCCCCGAGTTCGAGCATACGTACGATATCGTCGTGATCCCAGATACCTCCGGCGGCAATGACGGGAATCTCTCCCCACTTTTTCGCTTCCTCCACGACGGGAGGTAAAATCACTTCGAGTTGGTTCTCCGGCAAAAAACACTCTTCGTATTTGAAACCTTGGTGTCCGCCACTGAGCGGCCCTTCCACAATCACCGCATCGGGAAGCTTGGCGTGTGTTTTTTCCCATCTTCTGCACAAAATGCGTAGCGCTTTGGCCGTAGAAACAATCGGCACCAACGCCACATCGGGAAAGTCTTTCGCCGCATCGGGCATCGTCAGCGGCAACCCGGCCCCCGTGATAATGATGTTCGCTCCCGCTTCACAGGCGTCGCGTACAACGCGATCGTAATCGGTTTGGGCATACAGAATGTTTGCCGCAAGCGGTTTGTCTCCGCAAATGGCGCGTGCATTTTCGAAAATTTTGTTAAGCGCTTTTTTCGAATAGAAGTTGATAGCGTCTTTCGGTCGATGCTCTTTACCCGCCACTTGATCGTCGTCAAGATACATACGGTTTTTATATGCACCGGTCCCCACCGCCGAAATGACGCCGAGTCCCCCCTCTTTGCTGACGTTTCCCGCCAGCCTGTCCCACGAGATGCCGACACCCATTCCGCCTTGAACGATAGGCTTTTCTATCGTGTATTTTCCGATTTTAAGGGGTTTGAAACTCATGTGCCGACCTTTACTTTCGCAAATTTACGTTTTCCTACCTGCAAGACATATTCGCCTTCGTTATCGAGCGTCAAACTCTCGTTCGACACTTTTTCTCCGTCGATGCGCACGGCACCTTGCTTGATATCGCGTCTGGCTTGCGATGTGGAAGGCTCGATACCCGCCTCCGTCAACGCTTTGCATATCCAAATCCCTTTTTCTACGGAAACTTCCGGAATATCGTCGGGAATCTGTTTGGCTTTGAATACCTTATCAAACGCCTCTTTTGCTTCTTTGGCGGCATTTTCGTCGTAAAAACGCGCTACAAGCTCCATCGCCAACATCTCTTTGGCACGTTTGGGATGCAACGCACCCGACGCAACCTCCTCTTTCATCTTCGCTATCTCGTCAAGCGTTTTTTCACTAAGCAACTCGTAATAGCGCCACATCAATGCGTCGCTGATCGAAAGCGTTTTGGCATATATATCGTTGGGAGCTTCGGTGATGCCGATATAGTTGCCCAGCGATTTGCTCATTTTCTGAACGCCGTCAAGCCCTTCGAGTATCGGCATCATCAATACCGCCTGCTCTTTACCCACTTCGTAGACGCGTTGCAAGTGTCTTCCCATCAAAAGGTTGAACTTTTGATCGGTACCTCCGATTTCTATATCGCTTTTGAGCGCGACCGAATCGTACCCTTGCAAGAGCGGATAGATAAACTCGGAGATGGAGATGCTTTGTCCCGCTTTGTAGCGTTTTTCGAAATCGTCGCGCTCCAGCATACGCGCTACGTTGAAGGTAGTCGTCAGCGTCACCAATCCGGCGGCACCGAGCGCTTCGAGCCACTCGGAATTGAAAAACACATCGGTCTTGTCGCGTTCGAGGATACGAAACACCTGGTCGGTATAGGTCTTAGCATTGGCAAGCACCGTCTCTTTGTCCAATACCTTGCGCGTTTCGCTTTTGCCCGTGGGATCGCCTATCATCGCCGTAAAGTCGCCGATAAGCAACTGTATGCGCCCGCCGTGCTTTTGAAACGTTTTAAGCTTTTGCAACAACACCGTATGTCCCACATGCAAATCCGCACCCGTCGGATCAAACCCCGCTTTGACCGTATAGGTTTCGCCCGTTTCGTAATAACGTTTGACCAATTTTTCGATACGTTCGAAGTCGATGATCTCCGCACTTCCTCTTCGTATCTCCTCCATCGCTTGGTTGTAAGCCATCTCTCTCCTCGTCTTCCGTGTCGAATTTGTTGAGTTATTTATTGTACGCATCGTCCAAACTGATGATTTCGATCAACTTGAAACGCTGCGACAATTTCTCTTCGAGTACGCGTTTGTTTGTTTCGGTGCTTTCCACTTCTATACGACAATAATCGGCACTTTCTGAACTGCGAATTCCCAGTTCGATATTGATAACGTTCAAATCGAGTGCCGAAAGTCGTACCAACAGATCCGCCAATGCGCCCTTTTTATTTTGAAGCGCCACGATAAGCCTATACCTTGCAAGCTTGACCTTTTTCCACTCTACAAAGAGCATTGCTTCGCCCGCTTTTATCTTCTCATAGGCTTTCTTGCACAATTTATGGTGTATGATAGCCTTTGTGTCCTTATAAAACGCTACGATTTTGTCTCCTGATTTGGGATGACAGCAATAATCGAACTCCACACCTTCCAACGGTTTGTTGGTATAAAAACGAAAATAGTCGACCTCTTTGATCTGCGGCTTTTTGTATCCTTTTTTGAGCAACTCCCAAAAACGGACTTCACGCGCACCGATATAGTCAGCGATTTTGCGTATCGCCTCTTTGAAATAGTCCAAACCGTTCGGCAACCTGTAAATACTCTCCGCCATTCCCTGCGCTTCTGCCGCACGCTTGATCTCCTCAACGGAGAGATTGAACATCGCCGCCAAAATATTGTACGCGCTCAACGTATCGACCTCGCGCTCTCTGGCGCGGCATAATGCGCGTATCCCCTCTTTCGCACGAGAGGTTTTGACCGCGTCTATCCACGAGCAGTGCAAATGCGGCTTATCATCTTTAAGGATTTTGACCACATCGCCGTTTTTCAAAACGCTAAGAAGCGAAGCGGGGTGTTTGTTGATAATCGCACCGGTGGCGTTGGCCCCTACCTCTGAGTGAATCAAATAGGCAAAATCGAGTGCCACCGAGCCTTTGGGAAGCGTAAAATAGTCGCCTTTGGGCGAAAAGACGGTGATATCTTCGCTAAAAAGGTCGCTTTTGGCAAGCTCGTAAAACTCCTCGACCGATTCGTTTTGAAATGATAAACTCTCCAGCCACTGTAAATTGACGCTATTTCCGGTCTCTTTATATTTCCAGTGTGCCGCTACACCGTATTCGGCAAGTCGATGCATGCGTTTCGTCCTGATTTGCGCCTCGACGATACCTTCTTTGTTAAAAAGCGTCGTGTGAATCGTTTGGTAGCCGTTTTCTTTGGGTACGGCGATATAATCTTTAAATCGCGAAATCAGCGGCGTAAAGTTCAAATGCAACAATCCCAACACTTTATAGCATTCGAGCGGTTCGTTCACAATGACTCTTATCGCCAGCAAATCGAGCACTTCGTCGATACTAACGCCTTTGCGATGCATCTTCATATAAATGGAGTAGTAGTGTTTGACCCTACCGTAGATATCGAAAGCGTCACTTCCGAAACCGTGCTCCTCCATCATTTTGCGCACTTTTTGGATAAAGGCGTTGAGTTTGAACTGTAAATCTTGCGCGTTTTGTTTGATATAATCGTCTATCTTTCGATAATCTTCCGGATAGATATAGTAAAAACTCAAATCTTCCAAATAGTTTTTGAGTCTGGCTATCCCCAAACGGTGCGCAATGGGGGCATAAACCACCAAGGTCTCTTCGGCAATACGTTTTTGTTTGTGCGGAGGCAATGCATCGAGAGTGAGCATATTGTGCAAACGGTCGCACAGTTTGATAACGAGTACGCGGATATCCTTGATGGATGCAATCAACATTTTTCGAAACGAAAGTGCCGAAGAGATAAGTTTCTCATCCGATCCCGACGGCACCAACTCTTCGTCGCGAATGGTGACGATTTTGGTCAGTCCCTCGACGATATGCGCCACATCCTCTCCGAACCGGGTGCGTATATCTTCCAACTCGTAAGAGGTATCTTCGACCACATCGTGAAGCAATGCCGCCTGCACCATCGTCTCGTCACCCGAAACCGACGCGGTAATCGCCGCTACCAAAATAGGATGGACGATATAGGGCTCGCCGCTTTTGCGCATTTGCCCCTCATGCGCTTCTTCGGCAAAACGCAGGGCTTCGTCCGTTTTTTCGGAAAAGTCGGAAAGGAGTTCTTTTAACAGTGCGGTAGCTTCGGCTACCGTTTTTGTATGTTTTATCTTTTCGAGGAGTGCATCCAAGTTCGTCAGCTTTCTACGGAGACGTTCAGTTTGCCTTCGGCAATTTCGCGGAGCGCGATATCGGTATGTTTGATTTTTTTCGGATCGGCATCGACCAAAGGTTTGGCACCCGCGGCAATCTCTTCGGCACGTTTGCCGACCGCTTTGGCCAACAGATATTTGTCGAAATTGACTCTCTCGAGCGCTTTAGCCGCTATCTGTTCCGTTCTTGTCATCGTTTCGTCCTTTTCTTTTTCGTTTATTTTACGATGGAGCAAAGCTCCGTATCGCCTTGTACGATTTTCAACAAATTGCCTTTTTCGAACATATTGCACACGACGATAGGCAGTCCGTTTTCTCTCGCCAACGCTATCGCCGTATCGTCCATCACTCTGATATGCTTTGCGAGCGCTTGCTCGTACGAAAGCGTATCGAGTTTGACGGCATCGTCGAATTTGTTGGGATCTTTGTCGTACACGCCGTCGACTTTCGTCGCTTTGATAAGCAAATCGGCTTCGATCTCGCTGGCTCTGAGCGTCGCCGCCGTATCGGTGGTAAAATAGGGATTGCCCGTACCCGCTACGAAAACGACCACGCGCCCTTTTTCCAAATGTCTGCGCGCACGTCTGACAATAAAAGGTTCGCCGATCTCGTGCATATCGATAGCCGACTGCAAACGAGCGGTTACTCCGGCATGCTCCAACGCTTCTTGAATCGCCACGCCGTTGATAACGGTCGCCAACATCCCCATATAATCGCCCGATGTGCGTTTGATGATACCGTCCGCCGCCGCCGTTACGCCGCGGATGATATTGCCGCCGCCGACGACAATCCCCACTTCGATCCCGTTTTCGACAAGCGATTTGATCTCTTCGGCGATATAGTTCAATATCTTCGTATCGATACCGTAGCCTTCGTTGCCCGCCAACGCTTCACCGGAAAACTTTACCAAGACTCTTTTTGTCACGCGATACCCTTCTTCTATGATGACGCGATTATACCCAACGGTTGGTTAGGAGGCGGTTAAAGGCGTATGAGGCGTAACGGATTGATATGTTTGGAGTTTTTGGTCGCCTGAAAGATCAGCTTTCGTTTGACGCGGCCGATAACATAACCTTTTTTTATTTTTTTGCCTACACGTATAGTGGGGGCGATTTTCGAAAGTCCCGCATAAACCGTATGCATTTTGCCACCATGCGCTACGACGACCACTTTACCGAGCATACTCGTTTTCCCGGCAAAAACCACCTTGCCGTTCAATACGTTGCGTACGTTTGCGGGAGAGCTTGGAGCACCGAGCGTAATCGATTCGTTGAATATTTTTATTTTATAAATCGGATCGATGTAGGTTCCGAATTTTTTCAACAGCTTCGCCCCGCGAATCGGCGAAATGGTCTTGGGACCGCGATAAGCATAAACGGCTTCTTTTTTATAAGAAGCGTTGATATTGCGCACTTTGCGGCTCTCTTCGGCGATACGGTGTTGCTCTTCGGCTGCCGCTTTCGCCGCTTCTTTGGCTTTTTTGCGTGCCTCTTCTGTCTTGGCGCGTTTAAGCGCCTCTTTAGCTTTTCGCGCCTTTTCGGCAGCTTTGGCACGTGCCAAACGCAATTTACGTTTGCGCTCTTTTTCTCGGCGCAACGCCTCTTTTCTAGCGGCGGCACGGCGTTTTGCTTCTTCCACCTCTTTTTTGCGCAAAATATTGAGTTTTGCCAAAGTGTTGCGCAACGCGTTTTGTCTGTCGACAATCTCCTGCAATTTCGCGGTATACTTCTCTTCGTCCGCCGCCAAACGTTTGAGAAGTGTTTCTTTTTGCTTTTTTTCTTTCAACAACGACTCGTGTCTCGAGATAATTTTCGATAGTGCCGCCTTCGTCTCTTCACGCTGTCTCGAAACTTTTTCGGCATTTCGTTCGAGTTGGGCGATCTCTTTTTTCAATCGTCTTAACAAGACTCTGTTTTTTTCCTTGTAAATACGAAACACCTCTCTATCTATTATCGCTTTTTTGGTCGGTTCGTGGGCTTTTTCCATTGCAAAAACGACGGAAAAACGTTCGGACAGAAGTTTCAAAAAGCGTTTTCGCTTACTTGCCAATTCTTTCTTTGTCTCCGTCAACTCCGTTTCGGCGGCGGCAAGCTTCGTTTTCAACTTTTCGATATCCTCTTTCGTATCTCGTTTCGAACGATTCAGCTTTTCGATACGCTTTTCGAGCAAGGCTATCTCTTTTTCGGTACGTTTGATATCTTTGGCGATTTTATCCAGCCTTCGGCTCGTGCGTTTTTGTTCTTTCTTGACGGTTTGAAGCTTTTTTTCGGAATTTTTGATTTTTTTTATCGTAGAGGAGGTTCCTCCCATCAATACCGATACGAAGAGCCAAACAATCAACAAATATTTCACTCTTTAATCCCCTTCGTACTGGAAAGCACTACGGAAAAAACCGCAACGAAAACGATACCGAGAGCCACCCCGAGCAACACCCAAATATCCGATATGACAAAAAGCACGTTTTGCTTCTGCATCAATAACGGAATATTGCTTTGCGGTACCCACGAGAGCTTAACGTACAAGAAGATACCGGCTGTTATCATCGTCGCCATCACCGCATCGACGAACGCAATCCTAAAAAGCACACCCGAACGCAACATCAACGGTGCGCCGAATATCTCCATAATCTGCATACGTTCTTGGTGTTCGTATCGCCATATCTCCATCTGTTTCATGATCAACAAAAGACTCACGATCCCCATAAAACCGATAAAAAACTTCAACAAAAAGCGGATGAACGTAAAGAGTCTGTATACGGAACTGTAGCTGCTACCGAAAGTCTCCACTCGATTGATTTCCGGCAACTTTTCGAGATCAATTTTTATCTTTTCGAGCATTTGTATTCCCAGATAACTATCGAGCCCCGCATTATAGAAATAAGGCAATGCACTCAATATCTCTTTTTGGGTTTGCTTATCCAAGTTTCCCGCCGCTTCTTTGACGATCTGCTCTCTTTTTATCGGTGTGAGCGAAGCAATATGTTCGTTTTGTTGTTTCAAGGTTGCCAATGTTATCGGCTTTTTGGCAACGACCAGCATCGTATATCCGGTTTTTAACTTCTCTTCGTAATGTTTCGTTACTCTTTCGAAAACTTGATAAAACTCGATTCCGAGCAAAATCGCCAACAGGGGCAAAATAAACATCAAATGGTTTCTAACGGACTTCATAGACACCCCTGCTTTCGATGATAAAATGACGATAAGGCAAAGAAAAAACCGTAGGCATCTTATGGGTCACCACCAATACGGTTGTTTGCAACTGTTTGCATGCGTTTTCCAACAAATCCCAAATCACGTTCGAAGAGTATTCGTCCAGGTTTCCCGTCGGCTCGTCCGCTAAAATGACAACGGGATTTTTGGACAATGCACGCGCCACCCCAACGCGTTGTTGTTCTCCCCCGCTAAGCTCCAAAGGATAACGATCCGCATGCTCGGAGAGTTTGACATGCTTGAGTAGACGCTGCGCCTGCGCTTCTTGCACATCCAGAGGATAACCGTCTATCATTAAAGGCAACACGATGTTTTTCTCGACGGTCCATTCGTTGATCAAGCGATAATCTTGAAAAATGATTCCCAGATGCTTTCTTAGCTCTTGCAACTTTCGGGCTTTTACGTTTCGCATCTCTACTCCGCCTACGAGAAGAGAACCCTCTTTGGGTCTGATTTCACCGTAAAGAGACTTGAGCAATGTCGACTTCCCCGAACCGCTCGGACCCGTGATAAAAACGAAATCCCCCTTACGTATCTCGAACGAGGCGTTTTTGATGATCTCATTACGACCGTTATCGTATGCAAGCGTAAGATTTTTGGCGCTAATGACAGTGGACATCTTCGATTATCTCCATTAAGGCGATATGTGCGTTTAGGTTGACCGCCGTTTTGACCGGCGGTGATGCGACATAGCGTTTCTCTTCCTTCCCCAATACGATATACTTGTGTTCGGGACGATCGAAACTGCCGAATGAACATTTCAATAACGTATTCTCTTCACCGATACGATAGACTCTCTCGATATGAACGAAAAAGCGTTCGAATCGTATCGGCGTGCGTTTTAGACATTTTAAAGCCCCATATTTATATTTTACAATATCAAAGTTAAACTCTCCCTCGATTTTTTTCTCTTCGCTATGAAAAAGCGACTTCACATAAACGTCGTAGATATCTTTTTGCATACGACGCCATCTCGCCTCGTACTTGCTTGTGACTTCCAAATCGGCGTTTTTACGAATGCGAAAATCGGTTTTGGGTACCGATAGAAAAGTGCTCAGCGCATACGAAAAGTAGTTGTCGCTGTCGGTGCGAAGCTCCAGCTCGCCGCCCGGCTCGAGTACGCGCATCGCTTCGGCGTTAAAAGCTTCGGAAATCACCCTGCGATGGGGCTTTTTGTCCCACGGTACGGGGAAATGCACATAAATACGCTCGACGGTATTGGAGGGTAACATCTCCAAAAAGAGTCTGGCGTCGTAGTTGACCACCCAGATATTGTCCAACTCTTGCAAGGCGATCTGTTTGAGTACTTGTTGTGCCGAGGGGGTATGAATCTCCAAACCGATAAAGAGCCTGTCAGGGTGCTTTTGCGCTTGATAGAGCAGGTGTCTGCCCGAACCGAAACCCACTTCGATACGAATCTTTTTGTCGGGTAAGATGTCTTCTTCGAAATCTTTGATCGATTTTTCATATACGGACGCGACACGATCGTCGGAGGTTTTGGGAGCGATATTGGAAGAGAG
>JALVPA010000178.1 GCA_027026055.1 Campylobacteraceae bacterium
TTTCCGTATCTTTTGACTTTTGAGGCGCGCAACTCGTAACCGCATAACGTCGTATACGTATTCGGCGACAATGACGCTACCGTCCTCCCGCACGGGCCTTTGACATCGCACCACGCTCCGCTATCGTCGTAAAAGGGATGAGGATAGCTTCGCCATTTGCCGAAATGGCGTATCGTATGCGTTTTGCGACTGTCGCAAATCAGTAGTGCCTCTTTGGCGTTCTCGGCATATACCGACGTCGATAAGAAAAGAAACGACATTACCGTAGCCCTATATTTCCGCCACCCTTTCATTCGATACCTTTTCTTCGAAATTATACCGGGATATTGTAACATAGTATGAGTGTATAAACGGTATAAAGCGTAGAGGATAACGCGAGGTGTGGTATAATCGCTTAGCGAACGTGGAAGAGGAGAATCATATGGATGTCGTCCACGGCAAACTCTATTACGGATTGATGCTTGTATGGGCGCTGATCCTCTTTACGGCACTGGGGCATATCATCTACCGAAAATGCACTTTGGAAAGTATGAGAGGGTGGATGCTTTTTACCGTTTTCGTCCCTATCGTCGCCGCACCGCTCTGTTTTCTCATAGGCGTGCATAAAAGAGAAAGTAAAAACGAAAAATCCTTTATCATATTAGACGAAATTCCCGAATACGAGCCCTACAGGCTTTCCGCAGACGATCACGCACTGGTCTCCATTCTAAAACGCAACGGCATCGCGTCTGCGACGAAAGGCAACGTTTTCACCTTTATCTCCGACCCTGCCGAAGCCTACGAAGCAATGACGAGAGAAACCGATGCCTTTCGCTCCGAAAAACGCAAATTGCTTCGCAAACTCAAACGCCTCGAGGGAGCGATGATCGTTGTAGGAGATTTCAACACATGGAACAAACATCGCTACGAGATACTCTTCGAAACGATGCATGGCTTGAGGCTTTCTTCGCTAAAGGTCTCCCAAAAAGTCAAACGCATTTTCGGCTATCCCATCGATTTTATTTTTTATAGAGGCCTTGCACCTTTACGCAGCGACGTTTGGGACGATCATCGATTGTCCGATCATCATCCCCTATATGTATATGCGGAATTCGAATTCGAAACATAAGGAGGTTTGCATGTACAAAGCGTTATGGACGGATATCGTCTCCATTCTTCTTATCGGTGCGGGTATGTGGCTTCCCGAACCCTATGCCAAAGCTTTTCTTTATACCGGTATCTTCGCTTTTTCCGGAGCCGTAACGAACCACCTGGCCGTTCATATGCTCTTCGAACGCATCCCTTTTCTTTACGGTTCGGGAGTTATCGAACGCAATTTCGAACGTTTCAAAGAAGCGATAAAATCCATGCTGATGGAACAATTTTTCTCTCCTACCCAACTCGAACGCTTTTTTATGGAAGAGGAGGCGAAGATAGATTTCGCACCGATCGTGCAAAAGATGGATTTCTCTCCCGCTTACGACGCGTTGGTGCGTAGCGTGATGGAATCCAAGTTCGGCGGCGCAGTGGCGATGTTCGGCGGAGAGAGCGCTCTGGAAGAGCTACGTGCACCGTTTACCGAAAAGATGCGAAACGCTCTCGTACGCATCGTCTCGTCGGAAACCTTCAAAACACAGCTTAGCGAGGGAGTGGCTTCCGAAGAAATCGGCAAAGATCTCGCCGACAAGATAGAGTCGGTGATCGACAAACGTTTGGAAGAGTTGACGCCGACCGCCGTCAAAGCACTGATGCAAAAACTTATCCGAGAGCATTTGGGATGGTTGGTCGTATGGGGCGGAGTGTTCGGCGGTCTTATCGGGTTGATCGGTACACTGATTTTATGAAAAGCTTTAAATAGCTACTATTTCTATAGACATACTTGACATTATGTCGTTTCGATGTTATAATGGTGGAAAATATCGAAACGACACTCTGCACAAACACACCGTAAACATGCAATAAGTGTCATTAGTCTCCTTTTTCTCCTTGAACGAAATCATGCAAGCGGTGTGTTTGTGCAGAGTGTACAACAAGGAAATATCATGGCACGAAGCTGTCCTATCTCATTGAAACGTGTCGATAGTATCACCGTACGTATCGGCTCGTTCGTCGTCTTTACCCTTACGCTGCTTTTTGTCGTCACCGGTACGCCGTATATTCCTTTGCTGCTTACCGTCGATTTTGCACTACGCCTGTACGGTAAAGAAGAGTGGAGCATCGTATCGCGTAGTGCCCACTATATTGCACGCAAATGGAAAACGACTCCCCGTTATACCGACGAAGCGCCCAAACGTTTTGCGATGACGCTCGGCTTTTTCCTCGTCGCTTCGATCCTCGTAGCTTCGTTGACCGGCGCGTCCAAAAGTGCGCTCTTTCTTTCTGCTGTCTTACTTTTGTGCGGCTTGGCGGAAATATTATTCGATTTTTGTATCGGATGTAAGATATACTACGGTTTAAAATTAACGAAGGTAATAAAAGATGATAGGAATTTCGACTAAAACCGTCTATGCCGTGGCGGCGCTTTACGAACTCGGGATGGCGGAGAGCGAAAGCGTTCTTAAAATCAAAGAGATTGCCCAACGTGCGGACGTGCCGCAAAGTTTTTTGGAGCAAATTTTGCTGGAGCTGAAAAAACAAGGGGTACTCACCAGCATCAAAGGGGCGCACGGCGGCTACAAGCTTGCCAAAGAGCTCAAAGATATCACCCTCAAAGAGATTGTGGAGATTTTGGAGACGGATGCCTTTTCGGACGTTTGCCGCACGAACAATCCCGCACTGAAACTCTTTTGGGAGGATATGCGCGAACGTATCGAAAAGGTTTTCGATACACCGCTTTCGGAACTGGTGCATTACCAGATGAAAGCCAACAAAACCCTCAATTTCCATATCTGATACCAAAGGATAGTTATGTCCGTCGATTTCGATAAATTCGCCACGATGATGGTGCACGCCACCGCGAACAAAACGGGTGCGATAGGTCCCGCCGTAATCCCTTCCGCAGCTTTCGGATACGAAAGCGCCGAAGAGGCCGAAGGGATTTTTGCCGGTGAAGTGCAAAAGCCGCTCTATGCGCGTGTCGGCAATCCCACCAACGCCAAGCTCGAACAAGCACTGGCGAAGATGGAAGGCGGGGAGGGCGCGATTGTCACCGCTTCGGGGATGGGCGCGCTGGCGATGGCGATGACGGCACTGCTCGAATCGGGCGACGAAGTGTT
>JALVPA010000179.1 GCA_027026055.1 Campylobacteraceae bacterium
GTAGATGATTCGTGCTTATGATTCCATAGCGCAAAGTCGAAAGACCCTATAAAATTTCTACTATTGTAGATTTCGCTTCGCTGATCTGCACTTCGTAAGCGTCGAAAGACCCTATAAAATTTCTACTATTGTAGATTTTGTAAACAAATCAAGAAAATCACGACTGTCGAAAGACCCTATAATCTTAAGGGTCAGGTATTAAATTTTAAACATGATATAATACGGTAAAAGCAAAAAGATGAGGGAGTAATGGCGCGTAGGCCGCGTATAGGGTTGCCGGGTTATCATCATATCGTAAACCGTGGAGTAAATCGTACCGATATCTTCTCGGACGAGACGGATAAAGAGAAGTTTTTGCAAATTTTATGCAAAGCGTGTAAGGTATACGGTATCGTGGTGCACGATTATTGTCTGATGGACAATCATTATCACTTGTTGATAGAAAACACCGAAGAGAATCTATCGCTATTTATGCGGCAACTCAATGGAAACTACGCAATCTATTTCAACAAAAAAACGAAACGTATCGGGCATCTGTGGCAGGGGCGATACGCTTCTTGGTATATCCATAACGAAGCGTATCTTTACCGTACTATCAGATATATAGAGTACAATCCCGTAAATGCGGGTATAAGTAGTCGTATCAAGGACTATCCGTATACGTTGGGTTCTTGTTTGCTCAACGGTATCGACATCCCCGTATGCGCTAAAGCCTCCTTGCTGGCAACGCGTTTTACGCTCGAACAACTTTCGCTTTTTCTGGGTGAGCCTATGCAAGAGGAAGAGATGCGCAAATTACGGTCGGATAGACGAGAAGTCGTGACTCTCGATGAAAAGAGCGGTCGTATCCGAAAGGCGAGGCCGTTGGAGAGTTATTTTACCGACGAAATGGACAAAGTATCGAGAAACGAGGCGATTTACAAGGCGTATAGAGATGGATACACACAGTCGAGTATCGCTAAGCATGTGGGATTGAGTGCGGCAATGGTGAGTATGATTGTCAAACGATTTAACATTTAATACCTGACCCTAAGTGTTATTTCGATAAAAGGGAGAGAGTCATGGTGAAATTTTTTCTTATCGCGCTTTTTGCGATAATAAGCCTGTACGCGGAGACGGGTTCGCGGTTGTTTGCGTTGACGAAAGCGCAAGCGCATTTTATCGCCGAAAAGGTGTGGATGAACGAAACGGCGGGTAAAGACAAATACCTCATCTGGTGGAACGACGGTGAGGACTTCGCTTCGCTGGGTATCGGGCACTTTATCTGGTTTCCCGAAGGGCATACCGAGCGTTTTCGCGAGGTCTTTCCGATGGTTGTGACTTTTATGCAAAAAGAAGGCGTCGCATTGCCCGCTTGGCTTACTCCGGAAACCGATCTGCCGTGGAAAAGCAAAAACGAACTGCTTCGTGCCAAAGAGCAAAATACGCCCCGATACCGCGAATTGTTTCGCTTGCTCAAATCGACCTTCGACGTACAGGCGAAGTTTATGGCGCAACGTACCGTAGATGCCTTGCCGCAGATGTTGGAGACGCTAAGCGATACGAAGGAAAAAGAGGTAATCAAGCGACGCTTTTATAAAATGCTCTATAAAGCCGACGGCACGATTGATGAAAGAGGGCTTTATATCCTCATCGACTACACCAATTTCAAAGGTGAAGGTACGCTTGAAAGCGAACGCTACAAAGGGCAAGGCTGGGGGCTTTTGCAAGTGCTCGAACATATGGATGAAAACGCAAGTAACAAATACAAAGCCTTCAGCGACAGCGCTAAAGCGATGCTCGATCGCCGCATCAAAAACTCACCGCCCGCCCGCGGCGAAAAGCGATGGCGCAAGGGGTGGTTCAAACGACTTGACAGCTACTACAAATAGCTTATTGTCACAAAATTCCTTCTTGTTACGGCATCTATAATGTTAATATCATTTGACAAATATGGAATGACCTCAAAGCCAAGTTTATGTTGTTCAAAGAGGAGATGCACGTATCGTTCTCGGCGATCTACAACGAAGCCGACCTCCTCCGCAACCGTTTTGAAAGCTATCTAATGATACCCTTACTCTAAAGATCGTCGACCTTTCGTCACATAGCGGTGAACTGACGAATGCTATAGATTTTTTGTTCACAGGATTTTAGATGCAACTATCTTATCTACTCGACAGACTAAGCAAAGCTGCGGGTGCGATCGCCGCTGTCGCTGCGTTTGCGATGGCGCTGTTGGTGGCGTATGATGCCTTGATGCGCTATCTTTTTAGCGCAGGTTCGATTGCCCTGCAAGAGCTTGAGTGGCATCTATTCGATGTCAGCTTTTTGCTCGCGCTTGCCTATTCGCTCAAGCATGACAAACACGTACGCGTCGATATCTTTTACGAGCGTTTTTCGCACGATACACAAGCGCTTGTACGCCTCTTTTCGCAACCGATTATCGTCCTCTTTTCGTCGGTGATGATTCTTTACGGCTATGACATGACGCTTCAAAGTTATCTGCAACACGAAGTTTCGCCCGATCCCGGCGGGTTGACGCATCGATGGGTGATCAAAGCGGTCATGGTGGCGGGCTTTGCGCTATTGCTGTTGCAAGCGATTTCCGAGTTGCTCAAAGCGTATCGTGTGCTTGAGAACAAAAAACGCCTGATACGATGGATAGGTTTGTTTGCAACGGTCGGCATCGCGATTTACATTGCCTGGTATTATCGTACGGCCTATCCGATCGATCCCGTCTATCTGATGTTTTTGCTTAGTTTCGTATTGCTAATGGCAGGCGTACCGGTGGCGTTTGCCTTCGGCGGTGCGGCGCTACTCTTTGCGCTTATCGACGATACGGTCGGTATCGGGGTGTTGGAGATGTTGCCGTATCGAACTTATGGCATTATGGGAAACGTCACGTTAATGGCGGTGCCGCTCTTTATCTTTATGGGGCTGATTCTCGAAAAGTCCAAAATGGCCGAATCGCTGCTCGGTTCGATGGGTGCGCTCTTTGGAAGCGTGCGAGGCGGTTTGGCGGTGTCGGTGGTGTTGGTGGGTGCGATATTGGCGGCGAGTACGGGGATCGTGGGCGCGTCAGTGGTGATGATGAGCCTCATCGCTTTGCCCTTGATGCTCAAAAGCGGCTATTCGCCCGCGCTTGCAAGCGGCGCCATCGCCGCCAGCGGAACGTTGGGTCAGCTCATCCCGCCTTCGATCGTACTC
>JALVPA010000180.1 GCA_027026055.1 Campylobacteraceae bacterium
ATCGCGTCTCGACCGTCATGACGGCATTGTAAAAATCGGGTTGATTTGCATAACCGAACGGCGGATTTTTCAAAATCGGCGATGTTTCTACGATGGCAATCGCATCTTTTCTCCGCCGTAAAAAAACGAACAGATGTGCAAAACGACGAACGACATTGCCCGTATTACCCCCGATCCCGATAACGGCTCTATGTCCGAAAGAAGACGAGTTTCGCTTTCTTTCGTACGGAAAGTACGGCGCATAGATCAAACGATAATCGGGACTTAGCCATTTCCGACGCATCGCTACAGACCCAAAATCTTGGCGCGTCCGTTTACCATCGCCACGGTATCTTCGATACGGATACCGAAGTATCCGGGAATATAGATCCCGGGCTCTATCGTAAAGACCATTCCTTCTTCGATACGCGTTTCGCTTCGAGAGGAGATATAAGGCATTTCGTGAATGTCAAGCCCCACGCCGTGTCCCGTCGAATGGATGAAATATTTGCCGAAACCCGCTTTTTCGATCACCTCTCTCGCCAAGGCGTCGATTTTGCGCGCTTTCATGCCGGTTTTCGCCTTTGCGATGGCACGATCGTGCGCTTTGAGTACCGTATCGTAAGCTTTTTGCATCGTTTTGTCGTCAAAGCGCTGCGTGTAATCGAACGCAAATCCTTTCGCGTAATTGACAGTACGGGTTCTGTCGCTACAGTAACGCCGATATTTCAAGCCCGCGTCCATTAAAAGCAAGTCGTTTCCGCGTAAACGCCGATTTGTCGGTGTCGCATGCGGTTTGGCGGCATTTTCGCCGATCGCGACGATGGGCTCGAAACTAAGCGGAAAACGACCTTTATCGCTTAAAAAAGAGGCGGCTTTCCACGTCAATCTCGTTTCATTTTTGTCGCTTCCTTTTTTATCGAGCCAAAGAGCGAATGCGTCAAACGCTTGCGCTCCAAGGCGCGCCGCTTCGTCCAACAACGCCATCTCTTTCGGCGTTTTGAGGATGCGCTTTTTATGCGACATGTCGACAATCGGCTTAAACGTGCATTTGAGTTCCGACGAAAGACGTTCGAACGCAAAAAGCGTCCACTCTTTGGGGTCGTAAGCGATCTTTTTGACGTTGTGTTTTTTCAAAAGCTTTTTCGCCGCCGCCGCCAAATCGTTTGTCGTGATTACTGCGGCGTCTTTGACATTCGCTTCGGCATCGACGGTATAACGACCGTCGGTGATAAAAAACGCTTCCTTTCCCAAACGCAAAAAAATCGCGTTGTCGCAACTGTAGCCGCATTCGTAATAAACGGCGCTTTCGGAACGCAGCATATAATTTTTCGCCATCGTCGGATCCTTACGCCGTATCGTTTTACGCCTCTTTGCGCTTGGCTTGTTTCTCTTTTATCATTTTGATCTCGTTGAAAACTTGCAACATTCCTACCATCGCCAAATGATACACGAAAGGTCCCATGCCCGAAATTTGACCGGCGCATACGGGTGCCGTGAGCGATTTGTGGCGGAATTCCTCTCTGGCGTAAATATTGCTCAAGTGCACCTCGATAGCGGGGATT
Source organism: Campylobacteraceae bacterium (assembly GCA_027026055.1). GTDB lineage: Bacteria > Campylobacterota > Campylobacteria > Campylobacterales > Sulfurovaceae > JALVPA01. The sequence continues at coordinate 1,545 of JALVPA010000180.1, forward strand.
TTGACCGCCGCCAAAGCGTCTCGGATAGCGATGGAGGTATGGGTGTATGCTGCGGGGTTGATGATGATGCCGTCGGCGTCACCTAGACACTCTTGAATGCGATCGACGATTTCGCCTTCGAGATTGCTTTGGAAAAACTCGATCTCCACACCGTTTTGATCGGCAAAATTTTTCATCTGTTTGTGAATATCTTCGAGTTTCATCGGTCCGTAGATATTTTGTTCTCTCATACCGAGCATGTTGAGATTGGGTCCTTGTATCACTACGATTTTCATCTTTTATCACCTTCGATTCAATGTTTGATTGTTCGGAACTTTTATTTTATCGAAAATAGTTGAAATAGAATATGCGTGCAAACGATTTTACCTTCCGCATCGTTTTTATGCTAAAATCTACGAAAGATTAGAGGAGCCTTTTATGCGAAGTATCGGATTGCTCGGTGCGATATCCATCGGTATAGGAGGAATGGTCGGAGGCGGTATTTTCGCCGTACTCGGCGAAGCTGTATCCCTTGCGCACGGTGCGACCGCCGTGGCGTTCGCCGTCGCGGGATTCGTGGCGCTTTTGACCGCATACGCTTACGCCAAACTCTCCGTCGCGTATCCGAGCGAAGGCGGTACGGTAACCTTCGTCGACAAGGCTTTCGGCGACAATATCCTTTCCGGAAGCGTCAATTTGATGCTTTGGTTAAGCTATCTCGTGACTATCTCGCTTTACGCCGCCGCGTTTGCTTATTATGGAGAAACCTTTTTTACGCGCAAAACGGTGTGGTTACACCATTTACTGATAAGCGGCGCCATTGTCGTACCGGCATCGATCAATCTCGTCGGCGCTTCTTTCGTAAGTAAAAGCGAAACGCTTATCGTCATCCTGAAAGTATCTATTTTGGTATTGGTGATTGTAGCGGGAGCCTCATACGTCGATACCGAACGCCTCTCTCCCGAACATTGGGGCACGCCGCTCTCCATTGTAACGGCGGGGATGATCATTTTCGTCGCTTACGAAGGCTTCGAGCTAATCGCCAATGCCGCCGAAGATATCCACTGCCCCGAAAAAAATCTTCCACGAGCTTTTTACGCCTCTGTGATTATTGTGATCGTACTGTATGTGCTTATCTCCGTTATCACCGTCGGTAGCGTTTCCGAAGAGGTGCTCATGAAAGCAAAGGATTACGCCCTTGCCGTTGCGGCGCAACCCGCTTTGGGACATACCGGTTTCGTACTGGTGGCTGCTGCGGCGTTGCTTTCGACCTTTTCGGCGATCAACGCCACCATCTTCGGTAACGCGAGACTCGGTTACATCATCGCAAAATACGGCAAACTTCCCAGGTCGCTTATGGATGAGAACAAAGCTTCCGGCGTACCTTTTAAAGGGGTGCTTTATACTACGGCGTTGAGTTTGCTACTTGCCAACACCATCGACTTGACACAAATCGCCATTATCGGAAGTGCGGGTTTTTTGCTCATCTTTTTTATCGTCAATGTCAGCGCTTACAAACTGCGTCGCGAGATAGGTGCAAGCGGCACGGTGAGTGCGTTTGCCTCTTTGTTTTCTCTTTCGGCTTTGGCGACGCTGTTGCTTCATACCTACCGAAGCGACCCCGAC
>JALVPA010000181.1 GCA_027026055.1 Campylobacteraceae bacterium
GTGTAGATAATCTCCCACGGAATAAATCCAATAGGTGGGGTTGGTGTAATCTCGCAAGATACGATGTTCTCTAAAAAACGACGCATAGTGTTTTCCGAAAAGCAAAAGCGTCGCGACGATGAGTAACGTTAGTAAAAAGATATGTTTAAGTTTGTTCCAAAGTGCGCGTTTGAAACCGTTGTGTCGCAAGGGAATTTTGGCGATGAGATAGGAAGGCAATACTCCAAGAAACAGAAGATATAAAAAAAGTTTCGGGGTTAGAAGGTCGGACGCTTCTTTTATATCGGTTTGCAAGACGTTGCGAAGCATACTGTCGTCGAGGATTACCCGATAGGTATCCATAAAATATGCCGCCGCCGCAGACACGAGTATCGTGACGATCAAGAGCGGTTTGGTGGTGTATCGGGTGGCAAACGGATAGAAAATTACGGTGATTAAAGCGACGAGAATCGCTGCGATCGAAAGTAAAAAGAGAAAATGTTCCCTGAGAGGATAGACCGCTATCGTCTCTTGCCAAAATCGGATATTGTAAAAAAGTACGAAAAGAATAGCGACAAAAAGGATGAGACGAAAATGCCCGAATCGTTTTATGAAAGACTCCTTTCCTGTAATCAAAGCGTCATTATAACTTAAATAAGGTAATGCTTTAGCCGCATTTGCCGGGTGCGCATTTCATTCTACCGCCGCATTTGGAAGAAATGTCGTTTTTCTCGATAGGTTTTGCGTGCATCTTTTCGAGCATTTGTTGCATTTTTTGCGGGTGTGCGATAAATTTGTATCCTTTTACCAGAGTCATCACGCCGTACAAAACCACCAGCAGCGCGGCGATTTTCATCATGGTACCTCGAAGGGCGCCTTGTTGCAAAAAGCGGGTGATATTTCCCAAGAAAAACAGTGCGGGTACGGTCGAGAGCCCGAATACCGCCATGACTATTGCGCCCCATAGAGGAGTAGCTGTCGAAGCGGCGATAATGGCAAAGCTATACACGAGTCCGCAAGGTATCAACCCGTTTAGGATACCGAGTAGATAGAAGCTACCGAGACTCTTTTCTCGCATCAGATAGCGAAAAGCGTTTTGGAACCATCGGTATTTGGAAAAAGACCATTCGGCGGAGTTTAGAAATTTTCCGTTTCCAAGAAGCGATATTCCCGACAGTATCATCAATACCCCCGTTAAAGCGAAAAGGATGCCTTTCGTTTCGGGTGTGAAAGCGAAAGCTTTACCGAGCAAGCCCGCCAATGCCCCGAGGAGGGTGTAGGTGGTGACACGACCGAGATTGTAGCTCAAATGTGCGACGCTTTGGTATTGCCAAGAGGTGTTCGTATCGATTTTCCCCGAAGTGTATGCGACGACGATACCGCCGCACATTCCGATACAATGTCCGACACTCCCCAAAAAAGCGGATGTAAGAATGATAAGTAAGTCGATATTGTTCATAGGGTATCCGTTGCGAATTGAAATTATCAAACTATAGTAATGTTTTGTTAAAATTGTATTAAAAAAGGTCTGAGTTTTATGTTTAAATGGCTCAAACGCGCGTTTTTGAAAATGTTTCGCGAATTGGTAGTCTATCATCACAGTTCGCTAGAGTTTCGTGCAAAACTGATTACACTGATGGTCTCGAGCGACGGTACGATAAACGATTGCGAAAAAATGCTCGTCAAAGAGATCGCTGCGGAAACCTATAGAGACGATAAGGATAGAGCGATGCTGCTTTACGATACGGTGATGGAGTATCATCAAAAGATCGTAACCGACAACGGCTTGAATTTCGAAGATCTGATACATATCGTGGATAAAGAGGTCAAAGAGGTGAAACGCTTTTGCAAAAAGATAGAGCTTGACAAACTCGAACGTTTTGCGGTATGTACGGAAGAGGAAGAAGAACGTATCTTTCAACAAAGAATTTTGGAGTTTTTGCAACAGTTGAAACATTCGTGCGAGGTGTAAAGTGCAGTGGTATCGTTTTATATCTGTTGGGAAAGTCCAACATGTCTATTACCGGAAATTCGTTTCGCAAGCGATGATGCGCGCGGGGTTTAACGGGTATATTCGCAATCTTCCCGACGGTACGGTAGAGAGTGTCGTCTTTATCGAGGATGAAGCGCAGGAACTTCCCGAAGTGTTGCAAATCCTTAAAGAAGGTTCTCCGATGAGCGAGGTCGAAGAGGTGCGTTACGAAACGATGCGAGAAGTTCCCGAGGTTGAGTTTGACGGTTTTACGATACGGTATTGAAAGGAGAAACGATGGCAAGCGGATGGGGATGTCAATTTCTCGGTAAAAACGGTGAGGTAAAGGATTGGTGTATGAAATTGCATCATCCGTGCGACCCCGGATGTAAAGGATGTATCGTCTACGGAAAAGTCTCTTTTTCCAAGCCGCATATCGACGAAGAACAGCAGCATAAAGAGAAACATCGAAGCGACAATCCGCTGGGGGAACGATAAAAGCTTACATGCCGCTAAGAAGATAGTGTGCCACCGCATCTTCGTCGTTGGTACGGGGTAAAACGATATCGGCGGCGCGTTTGACCTCTTCGAGGGCGTTGGCGACGGCGACGGAAGTCCCCGCTTTAGCGAACATCCCAAGATCGTTGACGGAGTCGCCGAAGACCGTCGCTTTGGAGGGATCGATACGTAAATAGTCGCATACCTTTTGCATTGCGTGCGCTTTGTCTCCTTCGGGATGCAGCAAGGTCAAGAACCATCCGCCGCCGTATTTTTCTGGCGAAAGTTTCGCCTCTACTGCATCGGCGAACTCCTTGACGATCGTATTGTGTAAAGTACGCATGAGCGCTTTTTCGCCGAAATAGACGATTTTGAGATTGCGCGGCAAAGTGCGGTTTGTCGGGTTAAATTGTAGCCTCGGATCGTCGCGATAGCCTTTGAGCACCTCTTTTTGGTAAGCGTTGAGTTTTCGCGGATAAAGAAAGATCTCTTCTTGCCATCGATCGTTTACGCCGATAACGAACGGATCGATACCGAGCTTTGTGCCTACATCCGCCAGTGCGTCGCCGAGCGTTTTGTCTATCGTTTTCATATCGATGAGCTGTTCTGATTCGGAGACGACGATCGCACCGTCGAGAAGGATTTTGGGTGCGCTAAGATGCAAATTGCGCAACAGCTCTTTGGACTTGGTGTAGCTGCGCGCGGTGGCGATGCCCATCGCAAGGGTCGCGGCGTATCGATTCCATATCTCGATACTAAAATCGCTCAAACTCAAGTCCGAACGCAAAAAAGTGTGATCGAGATCGGTCAGATAGAGTGTTGCCATTTATCGCTCTTTCGTCAGTCTTTTGCCGTATATCAGCACCGGGAAAAAGCGCCACGCCCATGCGCTAAGAAGTATGATCCATGCCGTGACGGCGAGATCGAACCAAAAACGAAAATCGTACCCGTACGCTGCGAAGACGGAAAGAGCGAGTCTGGCGATGACGACGAGTTGCGTGGCGTAGAAAAGCGCAACTTCGTAGTGATGTGCCTCCATACGGTTGCCCGAGTGTCCCAGTGTCACACGGGTGCCGAAGCCTATTAAGATCGTAAAAACAAAGCCCAAGGCGAGCGCATGAATGCCGAGATAGAGAAAATCAAAACCGCCCAGTAGGGTGGCAGCTTCGGCGAGCGCGCTCATCGCAAATGCTGTGGGCACCCAAAAAAGCGAAAGATGTAGTACCCACAAGAGCGGATTGGGATTGGGGAAGGGGAGTTTCCATCGACGAATCTCCGTAAAAGAGTAAATCGCCAAAAGCGTATCGGGCACACATCCCGCACCTGCATAGAGCGACTCCGATATGACGTGCGCCGCCGCCAAAATAAAAAGGTTTCTTACGAAGTAGGGACGTCTTTCGGGATCAACATGTGAAAAAAACGGCACCATCCGTTGCGCTACGGTGATCGTCACGCCGAAAAGATAGAGATAGATAGCCGTTTGGATCGCAAAGGGATAAAGCGTGGGTAGAAAAAGCATCGAGAGTATCGTCAGCAGGTGTGCCGCCACGCCTAATCCCATCGCGACCAATATCCAATAAATGTCGTGTTTGTCCGGCATCGCGGTTTTGAGATAGATGCTGCGTAAAATTCGAAAAACTTGCAGATGCCCCGTCAATACGAGTATGGCGCCGACATATCCGAGAAACGGAGAGACGACCGCACCGAGTACGAAAAGCGTAGAACCGAAATAAAAGAGCGTCAATACGTTCAGATAGACCGGTTTTGCGATAGGTTCGGTCGCGCTAAAGCGTGGAAAGGTCGTAAACAAAAATGCCGTAAAAGCAGGCGTAAAAACGAGAAAAATTAACGTATAGGCATGGTAAAATCCGCTCGGGATACTTAGATAAAGTACGCCCTTGTATCCCAACGCAAAAAGCAGCATACCGACGATTGCGTTGATAAATGCCGTAACGAAAAAAGGTTGATGCGGTTGCGAAAGAAAGTAGCTTTCGCGCATCTGATCGGAGTAGCCGAAGCGCATTCGATATCCTTTTTTTTCGATATCTTAGCACAACTGCACGTATGTTCGACTTGATTTGTCGCCATATCAAGCAAACTACTTCATAAAGAGTGAGTTAAGCCGAGAGGTTGGCGTTCCCCGAAGAGAAGTCTTTAATAGTGGCGGCGTTGTTTGGGGCGATGACTTTTACGGCGCTGACCGCCGCGATAGTTGCCTCTGCCTCTCTCGTTGCCGCGCTGTTGCATGGCGCGTCGGATCATCGTTTCGATTTCGGAGGCGTCAAAGCCGATTTTGTCTTTGCCCTTGATCTCTTGTGTGACGAGTAGTTTGGAGGCAAGCAGGTGTGCGATCGTGACGATATCGAGTTGATGCTGGAGTGTTTTGACCAGTTCGATCGCATCGGGCGAAATCTCCGTTTCGGCGATCTCGGCGATGAGACCGTCGGTGCGGTTGAGTTGTACGTCGTTTCGAGTCGGGACGGTTTCGTTGAGAATCTTTGTACCCACATCTTTTTCGATGCGTTTGAGCGTGCGTAGTTCGTCGGGGGTAACTAAGGTGATCGCTTCGCCCGTTTTTCCGCCGCGTCCGGTACGTCCGATACGGTGAACGTAACTTTCCGAATCGAAAGGAATATGGTAGTTGAAAACATGCGTGACGTCGTTGACATCCAAGCCGCGTGCGGCAACGTCGGTCGCGACGAAGATATCGATGCCGCCTTGTTTGAAGGCGCGGATGGCGATTTCGCGTTGGCGCTGCTCCATATCGCCGTGTAGCCCGCCTACGTTGAAGCCTTGGGCGTTGAGATGCGTGGCAAGTCTGTCGACCTCTTTTTTGGTGCGACAAAAGACGATACATTTGTTCGGTATTTTGAAATCGATCAGGCGAATGAGCGCATCGTCGCGTTCGTACTCTTGTACTACGTAGTAGTATTGGGTGATGGCGGTATTGGTGCTCTCTTTTTTGGTGATGGAGACGGTGGCGGGTTCGCGTAAGATCTCTTCGGCGAGACGCCGAATCGCGGCGGGCATGGTTGCCGAGAACATCAAGGTTTGACGAGACTCCGGAAGGTAGGTGAAAATATCTTTGATCTCGTCTAAAAAGCCCATATCGAGCATCTCGTCCGCTTCGTCGAGAACGACGAAGGCGGGATTGAGCGTGATTTTGCCGCTGCGTAGCAGATCTTGGAGTCTTCCGGGCGTAGCGATGACGATGGAGGCGTGTTTGATACGCTCTATCTGTTTGTTGTAAGCGGTCCCACCGTAAACGGTAGCGGTACGCAAACCTTTATGACGTCCGAAGCGATAGAGTTCGTCGCTCACTTGCATCGCCAGTTCGCGGGTAGGGACGATCACGAGCCCTTCGACGCCGTTGTTGCCTTGCATTATGCTCATCATCGGCAAACCGAAAGCGGCGGTTTTGCCGGTACCCGTCTGGGCTTGGGCGATGATGTCTTGTCCTTGCAATATCAGGGGAATCGCTTCTTTTTGGACGGGACTGGGCTCTTTGAAGCCCGCTTCGTTAACGGCGGCGAGGATGCTTTCGTCGAGGTTGAAATCTGTAAATGTCATGGTTTCTCTTTTGTATTGAATTGGTCGGATAGGTATCTTGCGGCGTTGAACCCAAATGATGCAGTAGAAAGTGCGTCAAATGTATGGTTTGGGTTGAAAACGGTACGAAGATGTATAAACCCGCTTTTATGCAACCGTTACCAAACGTTGTCTCACGATAAGTACGCGGAAATTAAAGAAAAGAATGGATTCTATTCGATGGCGTTTGATACTCTTTTGCAGAAAAGTACGGAAGTATAGCATCTTAAGCTTAACGATACCGCACTCATTATGGAAAAGCCGGATTCTCCGGCTTCGGATTATATGGTTGAAAAAAAGGAGGAAAACTTTTTTAAGTATCCCGGATACCGAACGGCTGGTTGGGATGGGAGGGGTAGTCGATACAACAAAAACTTTTAAAAAGGAGGAAGAATGAAAAAAGTTTTTGTCGATATCCGAGATACAACCGAAGTATAACCAAATAAGATAAAATTACTCTTAAATAAAACGACAATTTTTATCTTTTTGAAAAAAATCTGATTTTTTTATCCGATATCGCAATATTTTTCGAGAATTTTTTTGATGGCGTCTATCTTAAGCGGTTTTGTGGTGTAATCGTCCATCCCTTCTTCTATATATCTTTGTTTGTCGCCGTTGAGTGCATTGGCGGTCAGTGCAATGATAGGAATATGTTTGAGATCGTGTTCCTTTTCGAAGTTCAGAATTTCGCGTGTTGCTTCCACTCCGCCCATACGAGGCATTTGTATATCCATAAAAATAAGATCGAAATTTTGTGCCTTACGTGCCTCGACGGCTTCAAGCCCGTTTTTTACGATAACGGCATGTGTCCCGATCTGTTCGAGTACGACACGAATCAGTTTTTGATTGATCGGATTATCCTCGGCGACGAGAATATAAAGATCGTCGAGAGATTTCGTTCGTTTGATTTCCGGAAGCGGCTTTTTCGACTTATGTGTCTCTTCTTGAGGTTGTGCGACAGGTGTTTCCGTTTTTGATGCGAAGAGCTCGAGGACTTTTTCCGTTTTATCAAGTGTTAAAGGTTTGAAAATGATTTCGTCGAAATATTCGGACTCCTCTTCGAACGCGTTTTGGCGAGTTCCCGAGGTATAAAGTACGATGTTGGGCGCCAAAGAAGAAAGTGTTTCGAGTGTATGGGTCTCAAGACAGCTTTGATCTACAATCAGCGTATCGACAGATAGCTCTTTTATCTTTTCTGTAGAGTGAAAAACGACATACGCCGCTCCGAAATGTTTTATATATTTGCCGGTAATTTCATCGGTAAGATCGTCGAGATTGTCATCGCATTTGAGATAACCGACGTAAGTGTTACCATATATATGAGCTGGATAATAAGTTGCATTTTTTGCGATAGGAAGCGTCACGGTAAAATAAAAATCACTCCCTTTGCCTTCTTCGCTTTCCACCTCGAGTACGCCGCCCATCAGTTTGACGATTTTACTGGAGATGGTCAGTCCGAGTCCCGTTCCGCCTGACTTGCGTGTCGTACTGGCGTCGGCTTGCGTGAAGGCTTCGAAAATCTTTTTTTGTTGTTCGGGGGTCATGCCGATACCGTTATCTTTTACGGAAACTTTCAAAGTGACATTGTTGTCTTTTGTTTCGATGCATGTAGCGGTAACGTCGATACGTCCGCCGCGTTTGGTAAATTTGAGCGCATTACTGACGAGATTGATAATAACTTGAGAAAAACGGGTGGGGTCGCCTATAAGCTCTTTGGGAAGATTGGGATCGGTAAAGAGATTGAGATTGATCTTTTTGTCTTCCATACGGGAAGCAAAAAGGGCGACGGAGGATTCTATCTTTGTAAAAATATTGAAAGGGATATGTTCCAGCTCCATTTTACCCGCATTGATCTTCGTGATATCGAGGATATCGTCTACGATGACGCGCAGATTGTTGGAGCTTTCGCGTATAAGCGAGACGAACTCTTTTTGTTCTTCGTCGAGTTCGGTATTGTCGAGTACTTCGGTAAGACCTATGACACCGTTTAGCGGCGTGCGCAATTCGTGCGACATGCTGGCGAGAAAGAGTTCTGTCGCTTTCATCTCTCGTTCGAATTTGATCGCTTTTTGTTCGGCTTCATCGTATTTCTTTTTTAAAATTTTTATCTCTTGGCGTAAAGCGTCAATCGGTTCGTTTTCTTCTTTCTCTTCGGTCGCCACCGATGTATCGGATTGAGGAGACGTTTTTTCGGATAAAAACAAAACGGCGGTAATCACTATCGTCGTTACGGCCACAATTGCCGTTTGTGCGAGTGACAATCCCGCGATAGCATAAGCCAACCCGCCTATTGCCGTGCTGCCGACCAATATTTTGATAATTGCATTTCGTTTATTCATAGAACTATCGTCTCTTTCGTTTTTTTTAAAGTTGTCATAAGTTTATTGTATCACATTTGTTACGATCTTAAAACAAAAATGGAAAGAGAATCGCAAAGAAATCCTTTTACGGTGGTTATAAACCGTTTAATATAGTATAATGCGATATTAAAAAAGAGGAGTATACCGTGAAGTTTGTGAAATTGTTGTGGATGACAACATTGGCGGGAAGCGTAATGCTGAATGCCGCATCCGACGATATCGCTACCGTAAAAAAGGAAGGTGTCAAATATATCAAAATGCTTGGCGGGGCGCTGAAAAAAGAGCTCAAAGCCCATTTGAAAAACGATCCGAGCGGGTTGGAAGCTTTGGCGTTTTGCAGCGGCAGTGCCGAGGAGATTACCAAAAAGGTTAATGCCTCTTTACCCCCTTATGCGAAAGTACGGCGTACGGCGCTAAAAGTTCGCAACGACAAAGCCAATACACCGGACAAAACCGACATAGAAGTGATGAAAGCCTACGAAGAAGCGATGGCTTCAGGTACCTTTTCTCCCAAAGATATCAAAGTCGTGAAAGCGGGAGATACGACACGTGTCTATAAGCCGCTTGTCACCCAAAAGGTTTGTTTAAAGTGTCACGGAAGCGCGCTCTCTCCGAAAATCGCCGAAGCGATCAAAACCGCGTATCCTCACGATATGGCGACAGGGTTTAAAGAGGGAGACTTGCGAGGTGTGATTGTCTCGGAAATCAAACGGCAGTAACGCAGGTCGTTAGTGCTTTGTTTTGTCGGTAAGTCGCGCGATTTCCTTGTCGTGAATGCGGCTTAGTATCGACAATGCTATGATACCGCCTATCAGCGCAAACATCATATCCGATTGCGTATCCCATACGTATCCTTGCGTCCCCAAAAAGGCTTCGGCGCCTTCGCCCGTAGCCAGCGCCACCCACCATTCGATCAATTCGTAAAATGCCGAAAAAGCCAAAACGATGCTTAT
>JALVPA010000182.1 GCA_027026055.1 Campylobacteraceae bacterium
AAGGTACATTATGGCAACAAAAACCGTAGTAGTATGCGACCATATTCATCAAAGCGGACTCGATATGCTCGCCGCCGATAAAGATATAGAGCTTATCAATGCCGCAGACGAGCCGAAAGAGAAGCTTGTCGAAGAGATTATTCCCTTGGCCGATGTGGCGATAACGCGTTCGTCGACAGATGTCGACGCCAAGTTTTTGGCAGCGGGTCAAAAACTCAAAGCGATAGTGCGTGCGGGCGTAGGTGTAGACAATGTCGATATCGAGGGCGCCAGCAAGCAAGGCATCGTCGTTATGAACGTACCCACCGCCAACACCATAGCGGCCGTCGAGTTGACCATGGCGCATATGTTGGCGTGCGTCAGACAATTTCCTTACGCGCACAACAATCTAAAACTCGATCGTGTGTGGAGACGACAAGATTGGTACGGTACCGAGTTGAAAGATAAAAAACTCGGTATTATCGGATTCGGTAACATCGGTTCGCGCGTTGGTAAGCGCGCCAAAGCGTTCGAGATGGAAGTGATCGCTTACGACCCCTATATCGATCCGAGCAAAGCGACCGATCTCGACATAGCGTATACGAAAAATTTTGACGATATTTTAGCATGCGATATCATTACGATTCATACGCCCAAAACCGAAGAGACGATCGGCATGATCGGGAAAGAAGAGATCGCCAAGATGAAAGACGGCGTTATTCTTATCAACTGTGCACGCGGCGGGTTGTACGATGAAGAAGCATTGCTCGAAGGTTTGAAATCGGGAAAAATCGCAATGGCGGGTATCGACGTATTTAGCAAAGAACCCGCCACGAACCATCCGTTACTCGATTTGAACAACGTGACGGTAACCCCGCATCTCGGCGCTAATACCAAAGAGTCGCAGCGCAATATCGCGGTACAAGCGGCACAAGCGGCGATCGAAGCGGCAAAGGGCATCGCTTATCCTAACGCGCTTAATTTGCCGATTCGCGAAAACGAAATCCCCGATTTTGTCAGACCTTATCTCGAACTTATCCAAAAGATCGGACATATGAGCGCGCAAATTACAAAAAGTGCGGTCAAATCGATCAAAGTCACGGCAAAAGGCCCGATTGCCGACTATTTGGCGTCATTGCAAACCTTTGCGACGGTCGGTGTACTTACCGAGTCGCTGGCGGATCAGATCAACTATGTCAATGCGGAATTCGTCGCTAAAGAGAGAGGGATCGATTTGTCTCACGAAGCGTTGCCTAATACCAGTGGGTTTACCAACAAAGTCGCCGTCAAGTTGACAACGGCGGAAAGCACCGTTACGATTGCGGGCACCGTTTTCGACGACACGGTCCAGCGAATTATCGAAATCGACGATTATATTTTGGATGTTGAACCGAAAGGGACGATGATATTTTTCAGAAATACGGACACACCGGGTGTTATCGGCGATGTGGGGCACATTATCGCCAAGCACGGCTTGAACATTTCGGATTTCAGACTCGGTAGAGACAACAAACAGCAAGCGTTGGCCGTCGTTAGAGTCGACGGCGATATTTCCAAAACGCTTTTGGAAGAGCTCGCTTCGCTCAAAGCGTGTATTAGCGTGGCGCACGCCTCTTTGTAGGCTGTTCACGAATAAACTTTCATATTTATACATCAAAACCTTTCCGATTTAAAGATTACTTAAAATTATGTTAGTTATAATCCCGACAAATTCATAACGGTTTTCGAAATTTCGTTTATTTCGTTATAATATACGATTATTTAGAGGAGAGAGCATGAAGCGTTTGGTGGTTTTGGCAATTGTGACGGCAACGCCGCTATTTTCGGCATTGGAGAATTTAAGTTTATCCGATGCGGTCAAGATGATAAAAAAAGAGAACCTCGAACTTCGTATCGCATCGTTTGAGTCGAAAATCAAAGCACTTGAAGCGAAAGCGGTCGAGGGGATGAATTACGGGAAAGCCGACTTGACGGTGACGGCGCTGCGCTCGGACGATGCCGGTAACGTCTTCGGGTTCAAGATGCAAAGTAGAGAAGCGACATTCGCGGACTTCGGTTTTTCCGAGTTTATGGGAGCGATCGGCCAAGGAGCGGCGCAATCGGGCGCCGATTTCGGTCGTTTTACGCAAGGATTGGCACAGCAAGGCGGCCGGATACTTTCCATCGCGCCGCGCGATTTGAATTTTCCCGAAGCGCGCAACCACTATCAAACGAAACTGACCTATATGTTGCCGATCTATACGGGCGGCAAATTGACCGAGTACGGTGAAATCGCGCGTTCGATGTATCGCATGAGCAAGCTTGATCGCAAAAAAACGCTCAATATGAAAATTTTCGAAACGAAAAAGGCGTTTTACGATATTTCGTTGGTGGAAAACTACATTACCAATCTCAGTCGTATCTTGCACAATATCGACAAGCTCGAAGACGTGATAAGACACATGAAAAAAGAGGGATATGCTAAGGAGCTCGATCTTCTCGAAGTGGAAGCGCGTCGTGCCGAAGCGCTCAGTATGCTCAATCAAGCGAAACTCAATCGGGAACTTGCATATCAATACCTTTCGTTTCTTTTGAACAAAGAGGTGGTGAGTATCAAACGCGTACGCGATACGGCGCCGATGCCGAAAGTCGACAAAAAATTGTTGGAGGCGCGCAATATCGATATTCAAAAGGCGAAATTGGGACTGCATATCAGTAAGCATGCGGTCGACTTGGAAACATCGCGCTTTTTGCCGGAAATAGGCGCGTTTGCCGAATACAGTGCGGCGGACGATCATTTTATGAACGACGTCGATTTGAAAGAGGCCTACACGATCGGTTTGCAGATGAAATGGAACCTTTTTAACGGCGGTGTAGACGAAGCCAACATGGAAAAGGCAAGAGTAAATTACCTGAAAACGAAGACGCAGGTTGCTTTGGCGAAAAAAGGGATTGCGCTCAAAGCGAAAAAGCTTCGTACGGAGATTTTGAGCGCTGATGCCGACATTCGCAGCTATAAAAAACAGTGGCTTTTTGCCAAAAAGGTTTACGAGAGTTATAAAGCGCGTTACGAAGAGGGATTGGCATCCATTTCCGACGTCTTAATCAAGCAATCCAAAGAGTTGGAGATGCTT
>JALVPA010000183.1 GCA_027026055.1 Campylobacteraceae bacterium
TTGGCATAGACCGAACGTACTTTTTTGCCGTCCTCTTTAAATATCTTGACATACCCTTTGCGATAGACGAAATCGGCGATATCGCCAAGGCGCACCGTCGTTTTACCGTCCGGAGAGACGACAGGAAACTCTTCAAGGCACATCTTGGCATTGCGCCGCATATCCTCGAGACGTATGCGTACGATACCGTAACGGTTAAACATCTTACCGTACTCCGCTTCCAAAAAAGCGCCTCGCAACACTTCGGTAAGATAGGCTTCGCTAAATCCCAAACGCTGCCCGTAACGGTTGACGCGAAGTTTCAATTCGCCTTCGCCTTCGTGCGCGTTATCCGCGATATCTTCGACACCTTTTATCGTACGCAGTTTCGCTTCGATACGATGCAACGCCTTTTCTATCGATGCGTCGTCTTCGGCACCGAACGCAATCTCGATATCGTGACTGACGATACCCGCTTGTTGTACGTAAGCGTTAAATTCTTCATAAAGCGGACGCCCCTCCACCGTCACGTTTTTAAATTTCGCCACCACCTCTTGGCGCACCTGTTGCAAAATCTCTTGCGCACGTTTTTGGCGTACCATATCGCTGCCGTCGTATTCGAGCGAAAATATCGGATTGATATAACGGTCAAAAAAATTTTCCGGCGCTTTTTCGTGCAAGTTGATAAAAATTTGAAAGAGATTTTCACCCGTCTCGAAGCTCATATCGGGATTCATCTTGAAGCCGATGACGGAGGTGACCGAGTCGACGGCGTTTTTATCCAGACGTTTCAAAAGTTCTTTTTCTATCTCCGTAACAAAGCGTTCCGTCTCTTCGAGTTTGTAATTGATATTGACTTTTCCGTTGAGATAGATTTGTTGCGCATCGAACTCGGGAAAAAGCTGAAATTTCGTCACTTTCAATATACCGACCGTCGCCGCCACGATACCTGCTACCAACAATGTCAACGACGTTTTTTTATGTCTTAATAACGCCGCAAGCAACTTGGCGTACCGTGCTTTGGCAGGTTCCCAAAAACGCTCCTCATTTCGGCGGCGCGTCAAAGGTTTCGACCATCCGAGAGAAAAAAGTTCTTTGGCATGCAGCGGCAAAAAATAGAACGCTTCGAAAAGCGAGCTAAGCAGCAGCACCGAGATCATCACCGGCAAAACCTGCATAAACATTCCCATCTTTCCGCTCATAATCAATAGCGGCAAAAAAGCAAACACCGTCGTTAACGTCGCCGTCAAAACGGCGGGAAACATCTCCGTCGAACCGCGTATCGCCGCCGTTTCGGGATCCGCGCCCTCTTCGAGATGACGATAGATGTTTTCGGCGACGACAATCGCCTCGTCCACCAACATCCCAAGCGCAATCAATGCGCCGAGCATCGTCAACATATTGAGAGAATAACCGATGGCATCCGCCGCTATCAACGCGATCATAAACGACGTCGGAATCCCCAGCGCCACCACCAACGCGATACGGGCGTTGACCGACAAAAAGAGCGCGGCAAAGACCAGCAACAACCCGAAGAGAATATTGGACGTAACGAGATTAAGACGATTTTTGACCCATACGGAGGTGTCGGTATAAGCTTTGAAGGTCAAATCGGGATAACGTTTCGCAAACGCTTTCAATACTTTTTTGACCTCTTTGCTTAAGGCGATGGCGTTGCCCTCTTTGGTTTTGTTGATATTCAAAGAGATATTGGGCTTGCCGTTGAAATGCGAAAGCTGATCGGCCTCGCCGAGCCCCATGCGCACCTCGGCGATATCTTTCAAACGTATTCGTTTGCCGTCGATACTCAACAAAACTTCCGAGAGCGCTCTACTCGTTTTTTCTCCGTTGATCGTCGAGATATAAAGATGTTCGCCGGTCGTTTCGATTTTACCCGCGGGAAAGATGGAGGCAAGGTTTCGAATCGCCGCGTAAAATCCCCGTTCGCTTAACCCGTAAGCTTCGAGTTTTCGCCTGTCGAACACGATGCGCACCTCATCGTCCGCATCCCCCCTAACGGCGATGCCGCTGAGATCTTTTATCTGCGAAAGCCTACTTTTGAGCGCGTTAGCGGCATCGAGCAGACGACGTTTCTCTACCTCTCCGGAAATCGCCACCAAAAGCAGCGGATAGTCGTGTTCGACCACTTTTGCGATAGGCTCGTCCATATCCGAAGGCAAATCCCTGCGAACCGTCGCAATAATATCTTTAACGTCGGAGAGTACCAACTGTTTGTCGTTGCCGGGTTTGATATCGGCGGTAATACGAAAAACGCCGTTTTGCACCGTCGTTTCGATCGTATCGATTTGCGACAGGCTTTTGAGTTCGTCTTCTATCTGACGGACAGCCATTTTATCGAGAACATCCGCACTCGCCCCTGGATATGCACCGGTTATGGAGATCTCGTCCAGCGTAGAAGGCGGGAAAATCTCTTTGGCGATATTGTGATAGGCAAACAGTGACAGCACCGCCGTAAAAACCAATAAAATATGATTGAGTATCGGTCGTTTGACCGCAAAACGCACAAAAGCGCCTATCATTGTCCCGCCTCGTCCAAATCGAATATCGTATCGAGCACTTCGCTTTTGAACTTCAGCGCTTCGACTTTACGTTGAAGGATTTTTCGCTCCGCTTTCAACGCTTCGACTTCTCTGTAACGCTTGTTGACGATTTTGCTCTCGTAATAGATACGGTTGCTGACGTAGATTTTGAAAAAAGCCAAGATCACGGCGATACTCATACTGATGAGAATGACGCTGAACATTCCCAACGTCACTCCGTTTTCTTTTCTCTTTTTGGGTTGTACACTCATTCGCTACTCTTTTCAAATCGAAAACTTCTGAGTTTTGCGGATCTGCTACGCGGATTGCGCCGTATCTCTTCGGCGGAGGCGACGACGGGTTTGCGCGACAAGACTTTTCCGAGTGCATGGTTTTTACCGCACGTACAACGCAATGCGTCGGGAGGACAGATACAGCTGCGCTGCCACTTTTTAAACCGCTCTTTGACCAATCGATCTTCGAGAGAATGAAAGGTGATAAACGAAACCGTTTCTCCTTCCCAATGTCTCTCTTCTAT
>JALVPA010000184.1 GCA_027026055.1 Campylobacteraceae bacterium
GTACCCTCGGCCAATGCCGCCGCCATAAGCGTATTTTCCGTGCCGCCTACGGTGATCTTGTCGAAGATGATTTTGGCACCTTTGAGTCCTTGCGGAGCACGCGCTTTGACATAACCGCTTTTGATCTCTATCTGTGCACCCATCGCCTCGAGCGCTTTGAGATGCAAGTCGATGGGGCGTTGACCGATAGCGCATCCACCGGGCAAACTCACTTCGCACGCGCCGAATCGCGTCAATAGCGGACCGAGTACCAAGATCGACGCGCGCATCTGCGCTACGATCTCATATACCGCCTTTTGCGAATGAATGTGTAAGCAGTCGATAGTCGCGCGCTTTTTTTCGTGTGTCACATCCGCCCCGAGCATTTGCAAAAGCTTAAGTAGGGTACGGATATCGACCACATCGGGAAGGTTATGCAGCGTTACCGGGCCATCGCTAAGTATCGTCGCCGCTATTACCGGCAGCGCGGCATTTTTCGCACCGCTTACGTCGATGGCACCATGTAGTTTTTTCCCTCCGCGTATCTGTAAATAATCCATAAAAAATACTCGCTTTCCCTCACAATAGATTGTCGGATTGTATCCAAAGAGCAATAAAAGTCGCGAAATATATTTTTTAATATACAATCGAGTTTTTTCATATTTACGACTATTAGTTTAAGCTTATTTTGGTTATGATGATGTCATATTTTCTAATATTCTTTCACTAAAAGAAGATCGGAAAGGGAGCGTGAATGTCGGATAGCCTCGACAAACTCAAAGCATTATCCAGCAAACTGGAAAAAAAGCTGCAAGCTAAAAAGCAAAAATCGCTTTTCGAGCTTTCCTCCGAAACAAAAAAAGAGGATTCGGAGAAACAAAGAACCGCCGCTTCCATAAAAAACGAATCGTCGAAAAACGATAAACTCTCCGAAAAGTCCGTAGCGCTTCCGAAGCAAGAAAAAGAAGAGATAAAAAAAGAGCCTTCGTCCACTTCGAACAATGATACGCTTTCTAAAAAAACGCCTCAACCGACGTCTTCGAACAAGCCGATTCACGAAGCGTCGTCGACAAACAAAAATTTCGAAAGCGTACGACAAGAAAACATTGACGTTTTGAAACGACTTTATACCAAGCTACATATCGATGAAAAAGTGCCGCATTTCGAACAGCTTTTTGTCTATAAGGCGATGAATCTCTCCGGGATCGGACTGAAAGAAGAGGATTTCGGACAAATCCGCGAAGGCAAATATATTCAGATCATCACAATCACCTACGAACCGGACAAAAACGGCAAGAAAAAAGCCAAAAACATCTCCCTCGGATATTTCGGCAAAGCAGAAACGTTAGATGAAAAACTAAAAAACGACATTATCGAATTCGTATTACGATGGCGCTACGAAAAAGCGTTTCAAAACGTCGATCATTACAAAATACTTTTGGATAAACTGCAATAGAGATTCTTCGTGTTATTTCGGGCTAAAAGCTAAACTACTTTTTGTTACAATTTCACTCCCATATTACCGATACAAGGAAACGTATGCATCTCGAACTCACACCCGAAGCGATACTCAAACAGATAGGATACTCGATCACGGATCAAACCGTAGCGCAAATCGAACGCATTTTGAAAAACACGAACGGCTTGGATCGATTTTTGCCCCATTTACCTTCGTTCGTCGATGCCTTGAAGGTCGAAAAAGGGTATATCGCCATGTCCAACTCCAAAGATTATCTCAAAATCAAAACGGACGAAAACAATGCTCCCGAAAGCATCGCGGCATTCGAAGAGATCGTCAAGCATTGGGCGGACAAATACAAACTCCACCTCGAAAAAGTCGAAAACAAACCTACTTACTACATCACGGCGGTCGGCAACTGATCCGTGCCGCTTAGCACACTAAACGCCGAGCAATACGCCGCGGCAACGGCACCTTCCGGATACAATCTTGTCATCGCCAGCGCAGGTACCGGCAAAACCTCTACGATCGTAGGACGAATCGCCCATCTACTCAAAAACGGAGCCGATCCCTCCAAGATTTTGCTTTTGACATTTACCAACAAAGCGGCGGGAGAGATGATCACTAGACTTATGCGTCATTTCCCGCAAAAGACCGTGTCACAAATAGAGGCGGGAACCTTTCATTCCGTCAGTTATCGCTGGCTCAAAGCGCGCCACGACAATATCACACTTAAACAACCCTCGGAACTGCGTACGCTCTTTCGCAGTATCTACGAAAAACGCAACTTCACACGTATGCCGATCGAGATGCGGCCCTTTTCGGCAAGCCATCTGTACGAGATGTACACCCTCTATCAAAATGCTTCGACCGAGCCTTTCGACGAATGGTTTTTGCGCAAATATCCAGAACACGAAAGCTTGATGGACGCCTACACGGGTATCGTCGAAGAGTTCGAAGCGGAAAAAGAGAGCTACGGTTTCGTCTCTTTTAACGACTTGCTACTGCGTATGAAACGAGAAGTCGAAGAAGAGGGCGGGTGCGACTTCGACGAAGTGTTGGTGGATGAGTATCAAGATACCAACACCCTTCAAGGTGCACTCATCGACACTCTACGACCACCGTCACTCTTTTGCGTCGGCGATTACGACCAGAGTATTTACGCCTTCAACGGCGCCAATATCGACAATATCGCCACTTTTGCGCAGCGCTATCCCGGCGCGCGCGTCCATACGCTCAAGACCAATTACCGCTCCAGCGCGCCGATCCTCTCCTTGGCAAACCGCGTCATCGAACGCAACGAGCGTATCTATCCCAAACGACTCGAAGTAGGGCGCAAAGGCAAAGCCTATCCACCCAAACTACTCATCTACAACGACCTTTTCGAGCAATACCAAAGCATCGCACATCAGATACGCCATACCCATACGCCCAAACACGATATCGCCGTTATCTTTCGCAACAACAGTTCTGCTGACGGTATCGAAGCGAGTCTGCGAGAACTCGGAATAGCTTGCAAACGCAAAGGCGGCACGGGCTTTTTCGACGCCAAAGAGGTGAAATTCGTCCTCGATGTCATCACCTTGGCGGTCAACCCCAAAGATATGATGGCCTTTATTCATATTTTCGAATATGCACCCGGTGTGGGTAGCGCCGTCGCCAAAGAGATCTATACCTGCTTGCGTCATTTCGGTAACGGCAATCTCTTCGAGGGCGTGATTTCGCCGAAAACGACGGAACTTCCCAAACTCAACCCCGTCAAAAACGTGCAGCTCGGACTCTTCGACGACGATGTCGAAGTGGGCTCCGCATCGCGCTTCGCAGCACTCGATGTGCCCGAGTATATCCGTAACCACCCGCTTTTGAAACACCCCAAACTCACGCAAGACGGGGTGCGGTTTTTCGAAAAATTCTATGCCTTGTCGCACCACCTCGTACGTTCGCATTCTCCGGAAAAAGCGGTGCGTACCGTGCTCTCTTCGCGTCTTTATGCGCACGTTATCGATATGCTCTCCACCCAACGCGCCCGCCTCAAAAACGGCGAAATCGACGAAACCCGCAAAGATGAGGCGCGCGAACGCATCCTGCGCAAAGGCAATCTGTTGCGCAATCTGGCGCGCAACTACAACGAAACGGCACGTTTTCTCAATGCGATGGTGCTGGGCGGCGGAGAACTAAGCGAAGGGGAGGGGGTGAACCTGCTTACGGTACATGCTTCCAAGGGGCTGGAGTTTCAAGAAGTCTATGTCGTCGATCTGGTCGACGGCCGCTTCCCCAACCGCAAAATGATGAGCTCGATCGAAGAGGAGCGACGGCTCTTTTATGTCGCGGTCACCAGAGCGAAAGAACGCCTCTATTTGAGCTACGCCAAATACGACAAGCTCAAAAAACAAGAGTATCAAGCGTCGCAGTTTCTCTACGAAGCGGGGCTGATCGAAGGGGAGTTCGCGCCGCCGCAAGAAAAACGCAAAAGAGCGTGACATCCGAAGATTTCGGCAGCGATACTTTATGGGGCGTAACGCTTGTCTCGGATACTCATCTGTTTGCTCACCTCGTCGTAAGCAATATCGAAAAGGTCGATTTCGCGAATGAGCTGACTGAGTTTTTTGTAACCGTAATTGAGCGGCGAAAAAGAGGATTTGTTGTTGATATATTGCCCCACGTCCGCCAAATTCGCCCAACCGTAATCGTCCGCCGTCTGCTCCACCGCGGTACGTAGCAAATTGACCAGCCAGTGATCTTGTCGAAGTTGGCGTCCGCTTTTACGTCTGGGAGCATTCGTAGTCTCTTCGGCGATTTCGGCTTTAGGCTCGTTCTCTTCCACACTCTCCATCAAATTTTCGGTAAAGATAAACTGAGAACATGCGGCGATAAAGGGTTTGGGCGTCTTTTTCTCGCCGAATCCGAACACTTTGATCCCTTCCGCTTGTACCCGCATCACCACCGGCGTAAAGTCGCTGTCGCTTGTCGCGAAAGCAAAAGCGTCGATATCTTTGGTATGTAGCAAATCGATCGCATCGATCGTCATCAAGATATCCGTAGCGTTTTTGTTGCGAGAGTAGTCGAATTGCTGAATCGGCTTGATCGCAAACTCTAACAGTTTCTCTTCCCAATTTTTGAGATTTTCTTTGGTCCAGTTGCCGTAGGCTTGGCGGATATTGACCACCCCGTATTTGCTAAGTTCGTTGATAATCCCTTCGATCGCTTTGTGCGATATGTTGTCGCAATCGATAAAAAGAGCGATATGATCTTCTTTTTTTGTCATACCTCTTCCTCGGGCACATAATAGGTGAGGGTGCTCTTGCCGAAGCGCTTCGATTTGTATTTTTTCAGCGCACCGATCGATTCGGGCAACGCCAAGTCACTCATGTGCTCCACCACCGCCATCTCGCAAACATCGGGTTCTATGGAGGCGATGAGCGCGAGAGTCTTGTCGTAGATGTCGTCCATCCCTTCGCGAATCGCAAAAGGCGGATCGAAATAGAAGTAGCTTTTGCGACCGCTACGTTTCACGGCTTCGTAAACCCTCTCGAAAAGTTCGAAACTATCGCCGAGTAGGGCGTGACAACGCGTAGGATCCGTAAGACGGATATTGTTCTCGAGCGATCGAAACGCCGTTTTGTTGCGCTCCATAAAATAACACGTCGCCGCCCCCCTGCTTAACGCCTCGAGTCCTACCGAACCGCTTCCCGCAAAGACCTCCACAAAGTTTTTATCGACAATGTCAAATTGTATCGTATTGAAAAACGATTCTCGCAATATCGATTTGGAACTACGTGTCGTATCGATATCGGGTATCTCGATACGCCGCCCTTTAAACTCTCCCGCAATAATCGGCGTGGTGAAACATTTGATTTTACGTTTTCGTTTTTCGCTCATACGCTCTCCTTCCATATTATAACCGAATTTGACGATTCCATCAAAAATTGACGATGGTACGCAACGTGCGGATCAACTTGCTCTCTTCGCGTACATCGCGTCGCTCTTTTCCGGGTTCTGTCGTCGTGATGATGGTACGTCCCGTAATGAGTTTGGTGCCGTCTTTTTTGCGAATTCCCCAATAACTGTGCATAATCACCGGTTCGCCGCGGTAGGCGCCAAGATAGAGTACGATATGTCCCGGGACGTACAAAAGCGAACGAAACGGCTGAGCATGTTCGACGATAAAACGCTTCTTGCGTTTTTTATCCAAATTTCCCATATATATTTGTTTACCGTCTTTGGCTTGCTTGGAGGAATTCCGACGCAAAAAGATACCGAAAACGCCCATAAAATCTCGCGTCGTCGCAGAACAATCCCGACAACCGTATCCGCCGCCCCAACCGTAAGGTTCGTTGTAAAACTCTTTGGCGACCTTAGCGACATTGGCAGAAGTAAACGGAAGCGGTTTGCGTGCGACAAGATCTTTCCCATGCACTTGTACCTTTTTGATTAACGCCTGTCCGTTAGTGGTACGTGCGGCGGCAAGATAACGTTTACCATCTTCGGCAACGGGGAAGAGGGTGCCGAGTTTGACGAAACTCACCTCTTTGCCGTGTTCGGTATAAAGCCTCAAATCGTCTTTGATCGTGATTGCGTAACGACCGTTTTCGAAACGTCGCATAAACTTTCGATCCACAAAGGCGATATCGCGTACGCGAACCCATCCGAAAGAGTAAGAAGCACGCACAAATGCCCATTTCCCGTCCTTTGAAAAGTGCGAAACGTATAACGGTACATTCATATGTAGTGCCGAGTTTTGATTGTAATTGAAAGGAAAACCTTCCCCGACACGTTTGGGATTGCGAAAAAACGAAGCTGTCGTCGGCAATGCTCGAACGTTACATCTGGTCGTCGTGATCGCATGATAGCGTTTGGTGTCTTTTGCGGTGTAATCGGCGTTTTCGATCCAACGCTCGATGCGTTTTTTGGGTATCTTGCGTCCGTCTATCGTATAAAGCGTATGTTTGCGTACGAAGCGCACTTCCCATCCGAAATCTTGTGCGGGTATATCCAAACGTTTCAAACGCCACGGTTTGAAATATTTGCGGTTGTATTCGCGGTCGGCTTTGAGTTGCGCCTTGCGCGACCACGGCTTGATCTGTTTGGCATAATAAGCGGGGTCTTGAGGGATCTTCCACATATCCGCCACTTTGGCTTTAGGCATATGATCGATACGACTCTCTTTGCGATGACTCGGCTTAAGGTGATAATCCGCAAACAACGGCTCTAAAAACACTATCGCAAACACAAATAAAACATTACGGTATATCGCTTTCATGAAAAACTCTGTAGATAAAATCTTGTTTCTTTTCGAACAAAAGATGATAGTATAGATTGATTAACAGTCGGGTAACAAAGCAAAAAAAAGAGAATGCTATTTTTAATATAGTTTATATTATGTTAACCTATGTATCGGTATACTTTTTTACTGCTTTTTCTTTGCAATATCAATAGCTTATTGTGCGACTACGCGATTTCTCAAAATTTACAATTGTAGGTAGTTGCTCTCAATCAAGTACAAACTGCTTTGCACGATAACAAGATATGCACCTATCGAAATAAAAAGATAAAGTAGCGCCTCTTCTTATATTTAGAAATATTATATATTTGCAAATATAGCAACAAGTCTTCTCGTTTTTTCTCGTCTTTATGGTTAATCACATCCTTATACGATCTCATAAATTGTCGGTACGGTAGGCTTTTGTAGCTATTTAGATGAACAAATGTTCACCTCTTGTAAATTTTTCACAAATCAAAAAGAACAAATGTTCACAAATAGATTTTTGGCAAATCAACAAAATGAACACATGTTCTTTTTTATAAAAATGTGGCTGCTTGACAAATGAACATTTGTTCATTATAATTACGTCAAAGGAGTCCGCAATGCCTGAAAATACGAACCATTCGCTCCCTTCTAAAGGAGCGAAAACCAAAGAAAAAATCCTTAAAACCGCGCTACGCCTCTTTGCTTCGAAAGGATATAAAGCGACCACAGTAAGAGATATCGCCGGCGCGATGGGTATCAAACAAAGCGCACTCTATAATCATTTCAAAAACAAAGATGCAATTCTAGAGGCGCTCGTTGAGCAACTCACCTCATCGGCTATCGTTCATCTTTTCGACGGGAAGACACCCCAAGAAGCGGCAAAGGGCGGCAAGGCGCTTTTGATGGGTATCGCCACACGTTTCAAACTTATGGGTTTCGACAACAAAAACGAAGCGCTTTTCAAACTTCTGATGCAGGAGATGTTTCGAAACGAGCATATACGTGAAATATACAACGAATATTTCTATCAAGAAAACGTCAAAGCGCTCTCTGCGGCGCTTTTCGTTATGATGCAAGAAGAGACGATCCGTTCCGGCGATCCGCTGCTGTTGGCAAACGAATTTTTTGCGCCTCTTTTCTTTTATCAAATGCAGGTGAGTTTACTAAAGTTGGATAAAAAATCGACATCGTCCGTCGTCACATTATTCGAAAAACACGTCGACTTTTTTTGGGACAGTATTAAACTTGAAAAAAGAGATACCCTCTTTTGATAATACTAAAAAATATAAATTCAGGAGTCAACCATGTCTGATAAAACTGAAGATTTATTCGCACACAAGTCCAAAACATGGGATATGAAATCCAGACGCGTCCAAAACGCCAAGGCGATAGCGCAAGCCATAGTAAAAAATATCAAACTCGATAAAGAGATGGTCGTTATGGACCTTGGTGCGGGTACGGGATTGTTGAGCTACTTTCTTTCGCCTTTTGTAAAAAAGATCGTTGCCGTAGACAATTCGCCTTCGATGCTAATAGAGTTCGAAAACAAGTGCGACAGATTCGCTTGCGAGACACAAGCCCTACTTCGCAATATCGAAAAAGACGAAGATATCTTTCAAATGCGTTTCGACGGTATCGTCTCTTCGATGACCCTGCATCATATAGAGCACATTGCGAAACTTTTTCATAATCTTTATAAAATGTTGAAACCGAACGGATTTATCGCTTTGGCGGATTTGGACGAAGAAGACGGCACTTTTCATAGCGACAATACCGGGGTACACCACTTCGGCTTCGATAGAGAGACGTTAAAAAAGTTCGCCGAAGCGGCGGGATTCGAAGAGATCGCCTTCGAAACGGTATTCGTGATAGAAAAACCCCAACGCGACTATAACGTCTTTTTGATGACCGCAAGGAAAAAAGCATGAAACGCTTCATCTGGCTCGCAATCTTCTTTATAGCTTTGGCCTGGTCCGCCTATCACCCCAAAGATACTTTTACATGGTTTTTGGAAGTGTCGCCCGCACTGATAGGCTTCGTACTTATTTTGACAACCTACAAATCTTTTCCGTTGACGCCGCTACTTTATACTTTGATATTGATACATATGATAATTTTGATGATCGGCGGTCACTATACCTATGCCGAAGTGCCTTTGTTCGATTGGATCAAAGAGATGTTCCGTCTCGAACGCAACAACTTCGACAAATTGGGACATTTCATGCAAGGATTCGAACCGGCGATTTTGGCTAGAGAGCTCTTGATACGCTTGCATATCGTCAAACCGAGTCGCCGTTGGCTCAATTTCATCGTAATAAGCATCGTTTTGGCTTTTTCGGCATTTTACGAATTGATCGAATGGTGGGTGGCGCTGGCTACGGGCGAAGGCGCCGAAGCCTTTTTGGGGACGCAAGGATACGTATGGGATACGCAATCGGATA
>JALVPA010000185.1 GCA_027026055.1 Campylobacteraceae bacterium
TTCCACCATACTGCCGCCGTTGCTTGCAATTTGTAAAAAAACGCCAATAACGAAGGGATCAGTAGAGGATAAGCGGCATCGATCGGTTTATATTCGTTTTCATAAAGCTCCAATGCCCACCGGTGCCACGAAGCGATCGCGTCCCATCCGGCGTAGATATCTCCTCCGTATCGTATCATCGCCGGAGCCAGAAGTAAAAAAGCGATGAAAAAAATCGTCACGAGAGAGAAGTCGAAATCTTTCCTCTCGGTCCTATCCGCTTTGAAAACGAAATACCATGTCACAAACGTAGCACTCCATGCGAACCCCGTAAGTATATTGTCGGGAATTTTCAAATGGAAACTCGCCAGAAGGCCGAACCACACGATCGACAACGAAGCCACAAATCCATATAAAACGACCAGAGAGTGCCGAAAAGAGGTGTAAAAATACAAAAGCAAATGCGGCGCTACGAAAACGGCGAAAAAGCCGATAAAAAAATCGATTAAAATCATATTGCCTCTCTTTCGTCATCCTCCCAACGCACTCAATGAAATTCGTTTCACACCCAACAACCATCTGTGATCATAGGTATAAAAAGAGAAATAGACATACATATCGTCGCCGTTTATCAGCGCGGCACTTCGATAGATGATTTTACTGTTGTAAAAATCTTTCCCCGCCGTTACGATGGGTTGCGGTATGAAATGCCAATGCGCCAGATCGTCGCTGAT
Source organism: Campylobacteraceae bacterium (assembly GCA_027026055.1). GTDB lineage: Bacteria > Campylobacterota > Campylobacteria > Campylobacterales > Sulfurovaceae > JALVPA01. The sequence goes on from JALVPA010000185.1 coordinate 714, forward strand.
AGCGAGATAGAGATTATGACGGTCGCAAAAACCGCGGCGATAGCCGTTTACAAGCATATAATAACGACCGTTTCCTTCTACGATATTGAGATGCCACGGGTTGAAATCCGAAGGCATATCGATATCAATCCCTTCATCTTTATGCTTGTCCCAGCCGATACCGTCGGAAGAGAACATCACACGAATTTGGTGTTTATGGGGATCGTTTTTACATACGTTCGGAGAGTGATTGGCGGCATCCGTATCAATTTCCACATGAAACATAAAATAGGTACCGTAGGCAATGACGATCGCCGGAGACACGATAAAAGGTTCTTTGGCATTCGTCCTGAATTCCGCCAATCTAAGATGTGTCCATGAAACCAGATCCGGACTTTCCAAAAGATCCAAATATTGTTTGTCGTAATCGCTCGGCGTTTCGTTATAGTAAATATAATATGTGCCGCTTCTCGGATCGAAAACAAGATCGGGATCGTCGTTGTATCCGTTCGGAGGATTGTATATCAACGGATTCGCCGTCCCCTCGGGCGGTTGAAAATTCAAACCGTCGCTACTGACGTAAATAGACGGATTTTCCAAATCGACATCGCTAAAAGCATACGGTGTAATCGTCATGACAAAGCGACCGTTGTTCGCAATGACATCGGGATGGACAACCTGACCGCTACCGTCGTAAGTCGGAATATTGAGCAAAAGCGACTCACCTACCGGAATCGTCTCGAGCTGCGAAAAATTCGCACCGGATGCGCTAGATGCATGACTTTCGTCCGAAGAAGTTCCTCCTCCGCATCCGTTCATGACAAACGCAACCGTCGCAGCCGCTATCCAACGTTGCCATAGTCTCTTCGTCATATCAATCTCCTCGGTTGTTTTCCTTGTGGAAAGTATACGTTACATCCCACGTAAGATTGTTGTCACCGAATTGCCCTGTCCGTATCTTAGCTATCTCAAACGACGTCGGAAGCTCTATCGCCGCAACACACCGATCGTCTTTGCGTTCGCCGAAAAGCGAAAAACGAAAATCCCGTGTTGCAAAAGGCAGTCCCCGTTTTCCGCTTATAACGGTATGTGCGGGATCTTTCGGATAGATACGCAAAAAAAATTTTCTGCGTATCTCTTCTTCCGTACACGGTTTTTTATAGTAAAAAAGGATATTGTCCTCGATATACAAATCGAAAGTCGCATGCACGTCCGGGGTTCTTTCAAGCGGAATCTTTTTAAGATCGCGATGCTTTTTGATTAAAATATTGATCTTATCCGGATTCAAAAAAAGTACCGCCTTATTATGATAGACTACTACCGAATTTTTCCCGGGATAACTATAAATCGGTTCTCCGCGTTCGACGAGATATCGCTCGATCTCGTTCAAATCCCTTCTATTCATCGGTTCGAAGCGCAAATCGGTAAAGTATCTGAAAATCTTGTATTTTGCCCAATAACTGTCGAAGGGCTGTTGCCACTTAATATCCCAACCGACAACATTAAAAGGTTTTTGTCCCACGATATAAAATTTGATCGGTTCCTTTTCGTATTCTTTATCCATACGGATACGGTTGACGATCGCATTGGCTCTTAATATGTCGGCTTGAGTCTGTCTGGCACATCCGTCGAAAAAGATAGAGATATAATAGATTTGCACTATCGCGATAACGACGACCAACCCGTACAACACCGTGCGCAACAAACCTTTAACCGCAACAAGAGAAAGGACAAAAACACCCGCTACCGCCCATCCGAGAGGAAAATGCGCCCTTAAAGGAATGTCAACGCCCATAATGAGCGGTAAGTTGACAATGAGAGGGATCGCCGCAAAAGCGATAAGCCAAACTATCGTTTTGAGTAATTTCGCTTTCGTAGTGTCGCTTTTTTGTCGCACGATGAGATAAAGACCGGAAACGATACCGCCGCCGTAAAGTGTTGCGAAAAGAAAATGCAACGGTTTTGAAAAAAAGAGAAACGGTATCGGTGTCGTATAGGTATCTTTCAAATGCCGCCACAACGCCCCTAAAGAGGCATTGCGATCGGCTTGTGCCAACCGGTGCGTCTCGTGCAAATGATACATATGCATGAAATAGGCATTGATCCGATTGGAAATCGCATACGCTACGGCGACGACCGCGATGAGCACGAGTGCTCTCGCGACATATCCGTAGATCTCTTTCGTACTTTGCGCATCGCTTATATGCAATAACGTTTTCACCAAAATCAGCAACGCGACAATTTGAACAATCGATTGATAATTTCCTATGGAAAAGATGAGAAAGACGAAACCTACAAGCTTCGTCCAACGACCTTTACGCATAGCGA
>JALVPA010000186.1 GCA_027026055.1 Campylobacteraceae bacterium
AAATATCGTCTCTCTCTTTGACATAAGAGCCGAGTACCTTGACGCTCTCTTTGTGCTTATCGAGGATTTTGGCTATCTTGGGATCGCTTCGGTGTCCGTCGAATTCGATAAAAAAGATCGAATCGCCGCCGACAATATGCGACTTAATCTTGGTAAGGTTGATATGCGCCTCTTCAAAGTCGTTGAGGAAATTGACCAATGCGCCGGGTTTGTTCGGCAATCGAACCAAAATTGACGTTTTGTCGTTGCCCGAAGGTGCATTTTCGAAATCGGAGATCACAAAAAAACGCGTACGATTGTTTTCGTCGTCTTCAATATTGTCGAAAAGTATCGGCAAGTTATAGAGTTTTGCCGCCACGGCGGGACAGATCGCCGCCGCCTTGGGATCTTCGGATGCCAATTTCGCCGCTTTTGCGGTCGATTCGACGGGGATTTGCTCGATTGCATCCAATCCCATGTCGTTCAAAAAATCGCGACACTGCCCGAAAGCGATATCTTTAGAGTAGATTTTGTCGATTTGACGAATATCTTCGGTAAGCGACGCAAAACAAAGATGGACGTCGATGACCACTTCGGCGATAATCTTCAAATCGTACGCATCAAGCGAGTTGATCGTATCGGTGACGATACCGTTGCTGGTATTTTCGATGGGAACGACACCGAACTTCGCCGTACCGCGTTTGACCTCTTTGAAAACGCCTTGAATGGTATTGATAGGCAAATAGCGGCTCATCGCACCGAATTTGCTCTCCGCCGCTTGATGCGTAAAGCTCGCTTCGGGCCCGAGATACGCCACCGCTTCGGGACGTTCCAAATTTCTTGCTACGGCAAAAAGCTCCAAAAAGAGCGCTTCTATCGCCGCATCGTTGAGTTTGCCTTTGTTTTTCGCTTTAAGACGCTCGAGAATCGCTTGTTCTCTTTCGGGACGGTAAATCGGAGAGCCTTCGCTGTTTTTGAGCTTGCCGACCTCATCGACAAGCTCCATGCGCGCATTGTAAAGCTCCAACAACTTATCGTCTATCTCGTCGATACGTTTGCGTAATCTCTCCAGCGTCATAAAGCTCTCCTTTTTAGGGGATCAGATACTCTTTTTCCAAACGAATCTGATCCTCGTAGGTTTCGCGACGTCGAATAAGACGCGTCTCGTCACCGATAATCGCTACCTCCGCCGGTCTGGGACGGGTGTTGTAGTTGCTAGCCATCGTAAAACCGTACGCACCCGCCGAATGCACGACCAATATATCGTTGTGCTCAAGCGGCGGCAGCATCACCTCTTTGCCGAAAAAATCGCCGCTTTCGCAAACGGGTCCCACCACGTCCGCAGGCGTCTCTTCCCCTTTTTTGCCGGGCGCTTCGATACGATGGTAAGCGTTGTACAAACTGGGGCGCAACAGATCGTTCATCGCCCCGTCGACAATCACGAAACGTTTGCCTTCGTTGCGTTTTTCATACAATACGCGCGTAAAAAAGGCACCCGCATTGGCGACTAAATAGCGTCCCGGTTCGCACATAATCGTCAGATCCATCCCTTTGATCGCTTCGAAAATCGCCACGGTATACTCGCGTTCGTCTATAGGCGTCTCATCCTTGTACACCACACCCAAACCGCCACCGACATCGAAGAAACGGATATCGATATCGATCGCATGCAAAGAGCGCACCAAATCGGCGACGATCTGCGCCGATTCTTTGATGGGACCAAGCTCGGTCAGTTGCGAACCGATATGAAAATGTACGCCGATCGGATTGAGATGCGGCGATTTTTTGGCATAGATATACATCCGTTTGGCGGTTTCGATATCGACGCCGAATTTGTTTTCGTGCAATCCCGTAGAGATATAGGGATGGGTTTTGGGGTCGATATTGGGATTGACGCGAATCGAAATGCGCGCCTCTTTTTGCATATCCGCGGCGATCGCTTCGACGCGCTTCATCTCCGCTTCGCTTTCGAGGTTGAGCATCAAAATATCTTTACGCAGCGCCTCTTCGATCTCGTCGTCGCGTTTGCCGACTCCCGAAAAGATGATTTTATATTTGTCCACTCCGGCATCCAACGCCCGGTACACTTCGCCGATGCTGACACAATCCGCCCCGGCACCGAGTTTTGCCAAATGCCTAATGACGGAGAGATTGGAATTGGCTTTCACGGCATAGTTGATCAACGACTTTTTACCGCCGAACGCTTCTTTAAGCGTACGATAACGATTTTCGATATAGTCGAAATCGTACGCATACAACGGAGTACCGTAGGTTTCTACCAATGTTTTGTAATCCAATGCCATAAGTTGTCCTGACTTCTAATTTGGGGTGATTTTATCCAAAAATCGATTAAAGCTTTTCACTTTACCGCCTATAGCGGATATAGAGCCATATCGCATACAAGCAAAGAAGTACGACGGGGAAAATAGAAGCGAACTCCGGAAGAATCACACCGTTTTTGCCCAATTGATTCAATCCGAACAATACGCCCCATATCACAAACGTCGCACCGATAGATAATGCGCTCACCCAACCGAGGTTTATCATGCGTGCATGATAAGGCATCTTAAAGAAAAGAATAATCAGCATCGCCAAGGCAAAAATCGGCGTTACCGTTTTTTCGTAAAATGCCGCACGTATTTTATCCGTATCCACTTTCTGTTCTTTCAGTAACTTCCATGTCTTCACGGCATCGATCAAGTTGAGCGCCTCTCCCTCGTACAACGATTCGATGATTTTCGGTTTATAGCCTTTCAACGTTGCAATCTCTTTCTCGTATCGCGTTTCGTAACGTTGCAAATCACCCTTGTCGTCATAAATGTGTTGTTTTATCTCCACATCTTTCGCTTCCCAGCTTTCTCCGTCATACACGGCCCGCTTCGCATGCATCGTATAACGCACCCGATACTCTTCCACCTTAAAAAGCGTCATATCGTAAATTATCCTCGCGGCGGGATCGAGAGATTTCATATAAACAAACGTTTGATGATATTTGAAAAAGATATCGTGTACGCTATATTCTCCTATGCGCAATTG
>JALVPA010000187.1:0-3814 GCA_027026055.1 Campylobacteraceae bacterium
CACCGTAGATCTCTTTTTGGTTAAAAATATGCGGGCCGCTAAGGATACGACACCCGAACTGCGCCGCTTCCGCCGCATTATGCCCGCCTACGGGGACAAACGAACCGCCCAAAATCACAATATCGCTGATCGCATAAAGATCGACCGACATCCCCATCTTATCGACGACAACGATATCGACATCAGACAACTCCCCTTCGTCGCTATAGCGCACCGCACGCATGTCGTGCAATGCGGCGAAACGCAACGCTTCGTGCGCTACGCTTTCGAAACGTTCGGGGTGGCGCGGTACGATCAAAAGTTGCGTTTTCGGCTTTTGGTGCTTGAGCGCGGCAAAAGCCTCAAGTATTATCCTCTCTTCCCCTTCATGTGTACTGGCGGCACAGACGACCAGCTCTTCGCGCTTTTCGAGTTCCAAAGAGGGTTGCGGCAAATCGACCAGCTTGATATTGCCCGTCACCGTAATGTTTTTGGCGCCGAGTCGCACCAACCTCTCTTTATCCGCCTCGCTCTGCGCAAACACATAATCGACGTGGGCGAAGAGACGCTTGTAAAAAAATGCAAACCACACATAACGTTTGTAGGAGCGATCGGAGATGCGTGCGTTTATCAGCATCGTCACCGCCCCTTTACGCTTCGCCAAAGTAAATAGCAAATACCACAACTCCGCTTCCATCACCACCAACGCTTTTTGAGGACGTATCCAGCCGAAAAGCAGCGGTTCAAACGGAAGATAACGGCTTTGTGTCGTATAATTTTCGATGACCGACCTTCCCGTTTGGGTCGTAGCGGTCATACGCAACCTCTCCTTCGGCAATACGCGCACTAGCGGAGCAACGGCCCGCGCCTCTCCGAAGCTGCATACGTGAATCCACACACCGTCGGAAGCGAGCGGCGGATTACGATAACGCCAAAACCGTGCCGGTATCGACGCTTTGTATTTTTCTTTAAACGAAAAAAGAAACAAAAAAGGTAAGGCGGTAAGATATAAGAGTGTCGAGAGGGTCGTGTAGAGATAGAAAAACATAGGCGTCCCTCCCCTTTATAACATCGTGCAAAAAGCGTTGATGCGTTTAAGCTTCCTCCCCTTCTTTCTCGAGGTAGAGGATACGACCGCAATGCGGGCAGTTGACAAGCTCTTCGCCTTTGATCACTTCCGCGTACGTCTTGTCGTTGATTTTCATATAACAACCGTAACACGCTTGCTTGCGAACAGGCACCACGGCGGTATTGCCCGCCCAGATACGAATCTTTTCGTAAAACGAAAGCACTTTTTGCTCAAGCTCTCGGCTCAACGCTTCACGCTTGGCAAACAGTTCCGCTTTGGCTTTTTCGATCTCCGCTTTTTCTTCGGAAACCTCCGATTCGACCTTTTGCAACTCCTCTTGCAAGGCTTGCATATCGGCCTCTTTCTCCGCCAAAAGCGCCGCTTTGGTTTCGTTAATCTCGTTAAGACGTGCGATCTCTTCGTTGGCAAAAGAGAGCTTTTCCTTGGCGATATCCTCTTCCAAAGAGAGTGCTTTCATCTCTTTTTCGGTCGTGATCTCTTTAGCTTTTTTGGCGTTGCTTTCAAGCTGCTCGTGAAGCAGTTTGATCTGCTCTTCGAACGCCTTGATTTTCTCTTCGTTTTCGGAAATTCCGGTTTTGAGCGCATCGATCTCTTCTTGAAGCGCATCGATCTTTTTGCGAACTTTTGCCACTTTTTTGTCCGCCGCTTCGATACGCGGCGTATAGCTATCTATCGCTTTGTCTATCTGCGAAAGTTCGATGAGTCGGTTGAGTTGTTTGTTCAAGCTCTATCCTTTACGGGTGGATATTCGTTTATTTTTCGAAATGAAACGGATTTTTAGAATTCGCAATTATAACCAAAAGAGGTAAAACTTTCAATTCCTCCGCCATAATCGTCGTAAAGTGCCGTTCGCTTTCATAATGTCCGATATCGACCATCATCAGCCCTTGCGTTTCGGCTTTCATCGCATCGTGATATTTGATATCGCCCGTCAAAAAGCACGCCGCCTCCACGCGATCGATCATCGACGCCCCCGCCCCGGTACAAAGTGCGATCGAGTCGATCCGTTCTCTAGGAGCTACGATGCGAGGTGCGCGAAGATCCAATCGCTCTTTGAGTAGCGCCAGCAGCTCCGCTTGCGTCCATTCGCCGTCGCTATAGCAAAGATAAGGCGCTTCGCGCGTCGTTTGAAAGCCCAGCACTTTTTCGAAGACATAACGGTTCAAGTGGCTTTGGTCGAAGTTGGTATGCATCGCGATCAGCGACTGGCGCTTGAGGATCATCTTTTCGATCAAATTGGCGGGATAGAAAGCAAAATCGAGCCGCTGCAACTTGCCGAAGATAAGCGGGTGGTGCACCACAAAAAGCGCGCCCTCCGGCGCATCGTCGATGAGCGCTTCGTCGATATCGAGCGAGACGACGATCTGCGAGATCTCTCGACGCCTGTCGCCGAGTATCAGTCCCGAGTTGTCCCACGCCTCTTGGGTCTCAAACGGCGAAAGCGTATCTAAAAATTCGTAAATCTCTTGGAGTGTCATCCGAACCTCTCTTTGGTTTTTTTCGAATTTTGTCTATCGTCCAAAACGGCATATAAATTAACATTTTTCATTCTCCATCCTATAGCAACGGTATACGGAAAACTTTTGCGTGCAACATATAAACATCGAATCTTTTCGGATGGACACCGACTATTATACCGCAGCTACCGTTTGCCGATACGAGCGTTGCGTTCGGCTTCTTGTTCTTTGTAGAGCTTGGCGCAGCCGGTAGCGAGTTCGCGTACTTTAAGGATATAGTTTTGGCGCTGCGCTTGCGAGATCGCTTTACGCGCATCGAGGATATTGAAGCAGTGCGAAGCGATCATACATTGATCGTACGCTGGTAGCGGCAAGCCGGCTTCTAAACAACGCTTGCACTCGTTGCTTGCGTCGTCGAAATGACGAAAGAGCATCTCGGTATCGGCAACCTCGAAGTGGTACTTGCTAAATTCGTATTCTCCCTCTTTGTGCACGTCGGCATATGTAGTTACTTTATCGCCGTTTTTGTTCCAAACAATATCGAAAACCGACTCGACGCCTTGCAGATACATTGCCAGCCTCTCGGTACCGTAGGTGATTTCTACCGCTACCGGATCGCATGCCACGCCGCCTACCTGCTGAAAGTAGGTAAACTGCGTCACCTCCATGCCATCGAGCCAGACCTCCCAGCCAAGCCCCCAAGCGCCCAGTGTGGGCGACTCCCAGTTATCTTCTACAAAGCGGATATCGTGCTCTTTGAGATCGAGCCCCAAGTATTCGAGTGATTTGAGATAAAGCTCCTGAATATCGTCGGGGCTCGGTTTGATGAGCACCTGAAACTGATAATAGGCTCCCAAACGGTTGGGGTTCTCCCCGTAGCGCCCGTCGGTGGGGCGACGCGAAGGCGCTACATACGCCGTCGCCCACGGTGTCGAATCGAGACTTCTTAGCAGCGTTGCGGGATGAAAGGTACCCGCCCCGGCGGGAATGTCGTAGGGTTGGACAATGGTGCAGCCTTGATCCGCCCAAAATTGCTGAAGTTTGAGTAGCAGGTCGCTGAAGGTTATAACTTTGTCGTTCATCTTATTCCTTTGTAAAAATAATATCAAATCGATTATGGAAAAGCTCTTTTAATCTGTCACAATTTTCAGTAAAAACATCTTTGATAAATTGTGGTTTTAAATCCTCTAAATCAAATTCAACAGAACGCTCCGAATCTTCATCAAATATTTGCAAAACCTCATCTTCAAAACTACTGTGATCTTTTTTATTGTAAACGATAAAATAA
>JALVPA010000187.1:3824-9080 GCA_027026055.1 Campylobacteraceae bacterium
AAATAAAACTTGTCAAAGTCTCTATACTTGCAACATTCTTCGCAAAAAATTTCATAGAACAAAAAAAGCCCTGCAAATATTTTTTTCTTTAATTTGATTTTTTCTTTCAATGAATCTAACGCTTGTCGGTCGGAAGATTTGAATTCAACAAACCATATCTCTTTTTTTTCATCACTTATATAAAGCATATCGGGAGAATTTGGCAAATGGGATCGTCTTAAAACACCTTTTGTATTATCCAAATCGATAAATTTATTCTTATAATCGCATACAACTATACCATTTGTAGAGTCATAACTCAACTCGGACAAAGGTGCCTCAATCATCCAAATACCTATCCATCTTAAGTTTTTTTAATTCACGCATTGGAAGAGCTAATTTTTCAAAAATATTCTCTAAACTCTTTTGATGTTTAATATATCCGTCTTCTGCCAAATAAAAATTGGTTTGATATTCTATCTCTTCTACTTCACCGTATCGTTTTAAAGCCTCAATCATATAGGGACTATGTGAGTTCACAATAATCTTCACGCCTTTTTTTACAAGCTTAACAATAAGTTCGGCTATCTTAAGTTGCCATTTTGGGTGTAAATGCACTTCCGGTTCATCTAAAATTAGTAAGTTTTTTTTCGTAAAAAATCTATTATTGTTTAAAATTTGGATGATACCAAAGCTTTTGATACCGGTTGCCGTATTTTCCATTTCAACCTGTATTTCACTATTTTCTACTCTTTTAAGATAATAAAATTTTGAATTATCAAAATGAAGTTTCCCTGATATAACTTTAGTAATTAATTCATCGATTTCTCGTTGACGTTTAGCATGCGAGAAAGGATTGTCTTTTGATAATTTATCGTATAAATCCCACATCATATATGGGTAGGATATATCAAAGTCCAATCCATAATCATATTTTTTTCGCTCCCTCATCTTAGATACGCTATTAAAAAAATCAACCAGATCAAAAACCAAAGGCGACTGCACAAAGGTTGCATCAAAAAATCTATTTTTACTTTCTCGATTGAATTCAACTTTTGAAATGAAATTTTTATCTCGAATTTTCACATCAATAACCAAGTTATCCTTATGAGCATGATTATTAATTAGCTTCACGCTACCATCAAATGATATATTTCCATCAAAAACCAAATTCAATCTTGTCGCTAGAATATGTTTAGTATCACCGCTTGAAGCTTTTTGCTTGTAGGCAATATTATCAGATTTAATCAAAGCAAACAATATTTTCCCTACCGTACTCTTACCGGTATCGTTTTCGCCGGCAATAACGGTAAGTCCGTCGATTTTGACGGTAGCCTCTTTGATCATGCCGATATTTTTAAGTTGCAACTCCATGGGCTTTGCCTTATCTCTTCACTTTACCTAAAAACGGGGCTAAAGCCCCTACTCCAAAACTCTTCCCTCTTCATTCTTCATTAAATTAGAGAATGACTTCTATCTCGCTTGAGTCGAGCTCTACCTTTTTGGCCTTGGCGATGCGATCTTCGTCGAGTTTGACGCGAAGCTCATCATCTTCAAGCGCCATGATCTGCACCGCCATATAGGCGGCATTGACCGCGCCCGCTTTACCGATCGCCAATGTACCCACCGGCATACCCGAAGGCATCATCACGGTACTTAGCAGCGCATCCTCACCACGCAACGGGCCGCTCTCCATCGGCACACCGAGTACGGGTCTTGTCGTAGCCGCCGCTACCGCACCCGCCAAATGCGCCGCCATACCGGCCGCCGCGATAAAGACCTGCGCGCCTTTTTTTTCGGCATCTTTGATATAATTTTTCGTGCGTTCGGGACTACGATGTGCCGAGGAGATAATAAGCTCATAGGGTACGCCGAACTTCTCCAGTGTTTTGGCACACTCTTTCATCACATCATAGTCGCTTTTACTACCCATAACAATCGAAACAAACTTCATATCTACTCCTTGTTGTTAAATTAAAAACTTGATATGCACTCTTAGATACGGGGCTCAAGCGCCGTCTCTAAATAGGATAGAGTGTTTTTCAGTCATCGTTTCGGCTCCAATTTCATCGGGGTCGAATCGGGCGTCAAGCCTTTTTTATCCAGCGCTTCGGCGATCGGACGGCGCAAAATGGTGTAACCCGGCAACTTTATAGGCAAAAGCCACGCATTAGTATCGCCGCTATGGACACACTCGCGGCTTTTGCCCTCGGTCGTGACGATCTGCTCAAAGCGCAGGTACCACTTGCCCTCTCTTTCATACACCGCGCCGATTTCGTTTTTCGTCGCTTCAATCGTAGCGCCAACGGGCAAGACGATCTCCACTTCGTCACCGACGCAGGTTTTGTCTTTGCACTTCCACGTATCGCCCGCTTCATCCACCAAACCCGCTACTTGATGGGTACCGTAGCCGATGCTAAAGCCGAGCGATTGCGTATCGTCGCGCTCAAAGGGGCGCGAGACGAGATAGGCGTCGGTAAAGCCGCGATTTTGCGTCGTATGCAGCTGTGCTTGGTAGCGCGACGCATCGAAATCACCCGCATAAAAATCATCGATCGCGTGACGGTAAGCCTTCGTCACAACACCGGCGTAGTAGGCCGACTTGGTACGCCCCTCGATCTTGAGCGAATCGATCACGCCGCTTGAGAGGATCTCGTCGATGTGCGAGGCGAGATTGAGATCTTTGGCATTCATGATATAAGTGCCCACTTCGCTCTCTTCTTCGAGTTTAAAAGTGGTGCCCGTTTCGGGATTGTGCGCGTAGATCTCGTAAGGGAAACGACAATCGTTGGCGCAACTGCCGCGGTTGGGTACGCGTCCCGTTTGCAGTGCGGAGATGAGGCAACGCCCGCTATAGGCAAAGCACATCGAACCGTGCACAAAGACCTCCAACTCCAAATCGGGCAGATGCGACTTGATCGCTTCGCAATCTTTGAGGCTGATTTCGCGTGCGACGATGATGCGTTTTACTCCCAAATCGTAGTAGACCTCCGCATCGGCCCAGTTCATCACGTTGGCTTGGGTCGAAAGGTGGATAGGAATATCGGGTGCGATACGCCGCGCGATTTTGACCACTCCCGGAGAGGAGACGATAAGCGCATCGGGCTTGAGCTCCGCGATCTTGGCGATATGGTTTTCGTAGAGTTTGATCTGCGCGTTAAACGGAAAGGCGTTGACGGTGGCGTAGACCTTTTTGCCCCTTTCGTGCGCATAGGCAATACCTTCGGCAAACGAGTCGATGTCAAACTCCTTGCCCGAACGAATACGCAGCGAAAAGGTGCTGGTGCCGCCGTAGACGGCATCGGCACCGTAGTTGATAGCGATCTTGAGCTTTTCGAGATTGCCCGCAGGGGCAAGCAACTCGACTTTGTTGTTTGTCATACCTACCATTCCTTCGTCAACTCTCATCCGATATAACTCTCGAATAAACCAAAATTTTACCCTATCTGTCGTAAAGATTAGATTTTATGTTACAATCCGTTTTATGGAAAAGAGACGAATCGACCTGCATAACCACACCGTACGATGCAATCATGCCGAGGGAAGTGTAGAAGCATACGTACAAAAAGCGATAGCGCTGGGTACCGACATCTACGGTTTCAGCGAACATGCGCCGATGGATTTCGACGAAAAATATCGCCTCTCTTTTGAAGAGATGAAAGCATATGAAAACGATATAAAAACCATATCTGAAATATATAAAAACGATATAGATATTCGTTTGGGTTACGAAGTGGATTGGCTGCCCGGTCATATGGACGAACGCGTACTGAACGCCGATGTCGACTATTTGATCGGATCGGTGCACTTTATCGACAAATGGGGTTTTGACAACCCCGAGTTTCTTAGCGGATGGAAAAATCGCAATATCGACGAGATTTGGGAAGCCTATTTCGAAGCGATCGAAGCGATGGCAAACAGCGGGCTTTTCGATATCGTCGGGCACATGGACCTGATCAAGGTCTTCAAATACCTCCCAAAAACGGATGTCAGAATTCTTGCACATGATGCACTACGGGCAATCAAACGAAGCGGCATGGTGCTAGAGATCAACACGGCGGGACTACGTAAACCCGTAGCGGAGCTTTATCCCTCCGAAGCGTTGTTGCAAGAAGCCTATGCCATGCAGATTCCCATCACCTTCGGCTCAGACGCGCATGCGCCCGAACAAGTGGGTTTCGGCTACGACAAAGCGGTGGAAACGGCACGCAAAATAGGTTATACGCACGCCGTCGTATTCGAAAAACGGCATAAGCGTCTCGTTCCTTTTCGCTAAAACATCTTCTTTCGAAAAACCTTTCTCTTCCGCAAGGTTTCAATTGACTATTTTTTAGGCAACCGATTCCTCGATTCTTAAATCTTTGGTGCTATAATGTAGGGACATTTTTTATAAGGAGAGTGACACAATGGGTAAATTTGTCAACAACATCGACGAATTCAACAAATATTGCGAGGAGAACGAAGTCGAATTTATCGATTTCCGTTTTACCGATATCAAAGGTGCGTGGCATCATATCAGCTACAGAAAAAGCGCCGTAGACGACGCAATGCTCGAAGCGGGACTTCCCTTCGACGGTTCTTCCATCGAAGCGTGGCAGCCGATCAACGAATCGGACATGCTGCTCAAACCCGATATCGAAACGGCATTCATGGATCCTTTCACGGCAGACCCGACGGTAGTTGTCATCTGTGACGTTTACGATATCTATAACGGCGAACTTTATGCGAAATGTCCCCGCTCCATCGCCAAAAAAGCGCTTAAGTACCTCGAAGAGCAAGGTATCGGCGACGCGGCTTACTTCGGACCCGAAAACGAATTTTTCATCTTCGACGACGTACAAATCAAAGACAACATCAACGAATCGAGCTACCGCGTAGATAGCGAAGAGGGCGAATGGAACGACGCGACCGAATTCGACGAATACGGCAATATCGGTCATCGCCCCCGTACCAAAGGCGGTTATTTCCCCGTGATGCCGACCGACACGATGGTCGATCTTCGCGCAGAGATGATGCAGGTGATGGAAGAAGTGGGTCTGGAAGTGGTACTCGGACACCACGAAGTGGCGCAAGCGCAAGGCGAGATCGGTGTCAAATTCGGCACGCTCGTCGAAGCGGCGGACAATGTACAAAAATATAAATATGTCGTTAAAATGGTAGCGCACCTCAACGGTAAAACGGCGACATTTATGCCCAAGCCTCTCTTCGGCGACAACGGTAACGGTATGCACGTACACCAATCCATCTGGAAAGACGGCAAAAACCTCTTCTATCAAG
>JALVPA010000188.1 GCA_027026055.1 Campylobacteraceae bacterium
CTCCTCGGAACTCCACTCTTTACCGAAAAAGGGCTCTTTTTTGCCGATAACCGGCACCTCGTGTCCGCGTTTGGCGCTATACTTGTAGTCGATATGATAGTTGATGACCGTAGGTCCGGGCACTCTGTCTATCTCTTTTCCTTCTGCGGACGCTTTGGCGACATTTTCATCGCTACCCATTGTGATTTGTCCCATCGTATCGAACGTAAGCCAAATCAATAGGATAGTCGAAAATCCTGTCACCCATGCCGCCGAACGTCGCCAAAATCGTATGCTTGTCCATACGGAAGCGTTATCGTTGGCCATCTCTCCTCCTTTCTATCGTTTTTATCCGTTTACGCCCTCGGCGTATTGTTCGCAGCCCGTGTTTTTGACATGTCGTCTTGCTTTTCGTAGCGATTCTCTCCCGCCGTTATGAGATAAAAGTACAGATGCGGTACGAAAAGATAGACGACCATCGTCACCATCAACACTTTCAGTGTAAAATGGTTGCTCTGTATCAAAACGGCAAAATCATAGAGAAAATAGGTTTGCAATACCCAAAACAGATACCCCACGGGCATCCATTTTTTGGAAAAATAACCCATTTTCGCCAAGGTAATCACCGCCGCATACCCGACACCGAAAACCAATACCAGCGACGACTCGATAAAGATAGGCAAAAACTGATCCGTCGCAATCTCGGGTCTGATATACAAAGGCTGCACCGCTTGCTCCTTTTCGTTTCATACTGCTTAAGGGGTAAAGTTCCTTACAGCATCGGGATATTATGACACTTTCTTTAC
This sequence comes from Campylobacteraceae bacterium, assembly GCA_027026055.1. Lineage (GTDB taxonomy): Bacteria > Campylobacterota > Campylobacteria > Campylobacterales > Sulfurovaceae > JALVPA01. Next base: position 786 of record JALVPA010000188.1, read on the forward strand.
ATCGGTCGATTGACTTGTGTCAAGAAAAGGGAAGAATATTCAAAAATAATGAAAGATATCATTAAAAAATATTATAAAAGCACTATTGCTTTACAATGCAACGCGCCGTAAAAAAGGGTCTTGTATAGTGAGGTGAAACGAAGTAGTCGCCTTCAAGTTTCCAACCGATAACAGGGTCGTTTCGTATTTCGACAAACTGTGCGGCTTTGCGTAACATACGACTTTCGCACAAGATTGTTTGACCGTTTTCAAACGCCGTTTTGACCTCCGCCATGCGTTGTGTCGTCATATAGTAATGCAGACCGATAAACAAGGCAACGACACCGATGGTACCCATCATCGCTTTTTTCAGCGCTCCTTTCGACATAAAAGGACGTGTCGCGACAAAAGCGGCCACGCCTATAACGATGGCTCCCAAAATCAGATAGGCACCTTCGAGATAAAAAAATTCGCGCATTACCGTTTCCTTTTTAAATTAAGGATTGTCATAGTCTATCACACATTTTCGCACGGCACGTTGATACGTATCAACCTTTTTTTACGCAAAATCGTCTATACTGAACCAAAATCGAATGGAGCACGAAAAATGCAACGTTTTTCCAAATACTTGCCGTTTGCTATCGCGGCGACTTTTTTCGTTATAGGGCTAAATGCTTTTTTGCAAAGCCAACCGCCGCACAAAAACGCGCGCATCTACAACGAAGTGCGGCACTATAGCCCCTATTATCTGGAAAAACGTTTCGGCGGATTGGAAATTTTAAGCAAAAACGACCCCGCTTTCAAAGAAAAACCGGACAATTTTCATCTTTACGGCGAACTGGCGCGTCTTGAAAAAGCATGGGCGAACACCCATCTCAAACGCGACGGCGATACGTTACTGATTTTGGACGACAACGGCACGATTCGCAAACGCATCGCATTGCAAACCGATGACGAAAAGCGTTTCGTCAAAACCTATTACGGAGTCGAGTGATGGAGCTTGTACTCACCCTTGTATTTAGCATTGTCATGCTCTTTTTCATGACCTATCCGGCCATGCTTCTTACCCGACAAATAGCGCGTATCGCCCCATTGTCGGACAAAACGTTCAATATCGTGCAAGTGCTTCTTACCGTCCTTCTCTCTCTTGGCGTCGGCATCTTCCTTCGCTATGCCTAACCGCCCGTTAATACCCTTTTGGATAAAATATTGCGACATTTTGCGCGTACAAACGCGCCGACGGAGCGAATGATGACTGAAGCGAACTATATCTGGATGGACGGTACGTTCGTGCCTTGGTACGATGCCAAAGTACACGTCCTTACCCATACCTTGCATTACGGAAACGGTGCGATCGAGGGTACCAAGGCGTATAAAACCGCCGACGGACGTTGCGCGATTTTCAAGCTCAGAGAACATACGCAACGCTTGCTCAATTCGGCGAAAATGACCTTGATGGACGTACCCTTTTCGCTCGAAGAGCTTGAACAAGCCCAAATCGAATTGTTGCAAAAAAACGCGCTCTTCAACGGTGCGTATATCCGACCGCTCGTCTATCTCGGCTACGGGGTGATGGGACTTTACCACAAAGAAGCGCCCGTCAACGTCGCCGTCGCCGCATGGGAATGGGGCGCCTATCTTGGCGAAGAGGGGCTCAAAAACGGTATTCGCCTCAAAATCGCTTCGATGACGCGTACTCCCAACACCTCCGGGATGGGCAAAGCCAAAGCGGTCGCCAACTACCTCAACAGCCAAATGGCAAAGTTTGAAGCGGTCGAAGCGGGCTATGACGAAGCGTTGCTGCGCGACGCCCAAGGCTATATCGCCGAAGCGAGTGGTGCATGTTTTTTTATGGTGCGCGACGGCAAGCTGATTACGCCGCCCAGCGACAACGCGCTCGAATCGATCACCCAAGCGACCGTGATCGATTTGGCGCGCGACATGGGCATCGAAGTGGTACGTCGTCGTATCACCCGCGAAGAGATCTATATCTGCGACGAATGTTTCCTCACCGGCACCGCCGCGGAGGTCACTCCCGTACGCGAAGTCGACGCACGCGTGATTGGCAAAGGCAGTAGAGGCGAAATGACCGCCGCCTTGCAAGAGGCCTATTTCGATCTCGTTGCGGGTAAAAACCCCAAGTATGCACACCATCTCACATACATTAACTAACCCTCGCAGATAAAGGAGCATCATGCCCGCGGATATCAACGATTATTTCAAAAAAACGAAAAAACGTCCTCCTTTCGGCGGAAACGACGATACGCCGCCATCAAACGACGACAACACACCCGTACCTTTTCCCTCTAAAGGACGCAATACTTTATTGATAGTCCTATCGGCGCTCATCGTAGGATTTTTACTTTTGCGCCCCTTTACCATTATCAATTCGGGTGAGGTGGGCATCAAGATCAACACCGGTAAGTTCGAAGAGAAACCGCTTGAACCGGGACTTCACTTTTTTGTTCCGATTTTTCAAAAGATCGTTCCCGTTAACACCCGCGTACGTATGATTACCTACTCCAATGCCAACAAACAAGTCATTAGCGACGGCTATGCGCGTTACGAAGGGGGTCTCAGACGTAATCCCGCCATTCGCGTCATGGACAAACGCGGACTCGGCGTCGATATTGACTTGGCGGTACAATACCACCTTCGCCCCGAAAGCGCACCCAAAACGATTGCGACATGGGGTACGGCGTGGGAAGACAAGATCATCAACACCAAAGTACGCGAAATCGTACGTGACGTGATCGGCAAATACGCCGCCGAAGAGCTTCCCCAAAAACGCGCCGAAATCGCCAAGGAGATCCAAGAGCGTCTGCGCAAAAAGATCGAATCGATTCCGGGTACGCCTGTTATCCTCGATAGTGTCGAACTGCGCAATATCGAATTACCGCCGAAAATCAAAGCCAAAATAGAAGAGCTACAAGCGGAAAAACAAAACGTCATGATCGCCGAACAACAAAAAGAGCGCGCCAAACGCGAAGCGGAACGCAAAGCCGAAATCGCGCGCGGTGAAGCGGAAAAACGTCGCATCGAAGCGCAAGGTCACGCCGACAAAATCCGTATCGAAGCCGAAGCGCAAGCCAAAGCCAACCGAATCATCGCCGAATCGCTGACCCAGAACCTGTTGCGACTCGAGCAGATCAAAGCGCAACTGAAGTTCAACGAAGCGCTCAAAGTCAACAAAGAGGCGCAAATCTTCCTCACTCCCGGCGGTGCGGTACCCAATATTTGGGTCGATGCCAAAGGCAAAGAGCAAAAAGCCGTCTCGGCGCAACAATAACTATTTAGTGAAGGGTGAAGAGTGAAGAGTGAAGAGTGATTGGTAGACTTTTCAAATGAAAAGTATCTATCATACTCAACGCTCAACGCTCATCGCTCAGCGCTAATAATATCGGAGATATTATGACCATAGACTGGAACAAAACCCCCCTTGTCCCCGCCATCGCTCAAGATGCCGAAACGGACGATGTGCTAATGCTGGCTTACATGAACGAAGAAGCATACGAATTGACCCTTTCTACGGGGTATGCGCACTATTTCAGTCGCTCCAAACAACGTATCTGGAAAAAAGGCGAAAGCTCGGGACATACCCAACAAATCGAAGATCTTCTCATCGACTGCGATGCGGACACCGTACTACTCAAAGTCAAACAAAAGGGCGTTGCGTGCCATACGGGTCGAAAAAGCTGTTTTTTTACCTCCGTCACGCAAGGCAAAGAGGTGTTGAAAAAAGAGATCGATACCGATGCGATTTACGGCGTAGTCGATACACTCTACCACACGATCCTCGAGCGCAAAAACGCTACCCCCGGACAAAAGTCATGGACAAAAAAACTGCTTGACAATAAGGACCTCATGCTGAGCAAGATCACCGAAGAGGCACAAGAAGTCGTCGATGCGATCGATCATGAAAGCGACGAACAGGTGATCTACGAAGCCGCCGATCTGCTTTATCATACCCTTGTGGGGTTGGGATACCGCAACATCTCTCCCGATAGAGTCAAACAGGAGCTTGCGCGTCGTTTCGGCATCTCCGGAATCGAAGAAAAAGCGTCCCGACGACGCTCCTGATCCGCTCGCTTCTTAGTATCTCTACACTACAATACTTTCGAAATTTTTAAATAAAAAAGATACAACTTCTATATATTTTTTATATACCTAAGCAATACTTGATTATTACAGTATACTCTAAACCGAACACCCCGGGCTATCCGCATTACCGCCTGCAAAGTAGTCGCCGTCAAAGCTGACCAGCGAGTAGTTGCGCTCTTTGCCGAGCGCTTCGACCAAACCCTCGATACTCAAAAAGCCGAGAGAGTCTGCACCGATCAACTCGGCGATCTCCTCGACGGAGTGGTTCGCCGAAATCAACTCCGCTTTGGTCGGCGTATCGATACCGTAACGGCACGGAAATTTGATTTCGGGAGCGGCGATACGCATGTGCACCTCCGCGGCACCCGCTTCTTTAAGCATTTTGACGATCTGTCGCGATGTCGTACCGCGTACCAACGAATCGTCGATCACCGCCACCCGTTTGCCCTCGATAATAGGTCGAATCGGAGAAAGCTTCAACTTGACTTTTAAGTCACGGATCTCTTGCGTCGGTTCGATAAAGGTGCGTCCCACATAGTGATTACGCACGATGCCCATCTCAAACGCTGCGCCAAGTCCTTCGGCATAGCCGCGCGCCGCCGCAACGCCACTATCAGGTACCGGCAATACAAGATCGACGTCGGCGGGAGCCTCCTCCGCCAATTTACGCCCCATGCGCAAACGCATCTCATAAACGTTTTTGCCATCGATGACACTATCGGGACGCGCAAAATAGATATACTCGAAGGCACACGGGCGATAATCGGGCTCGAAGATTTGTTCGCTGTAGATCTCTTTGCCCTCTTCGAAAATCAACATCTCTCCGGGATTGACGTCGCGTACGAATTGCGCGCCAACCAAGTCGAATGCACACGTTTCGCTGGCGACAATCCAACCACCGTCAGGCAACTTACCGAGACTCAACGGTCGAATGCCGAAACGATCGCGAATGACGAACATTTTGCTACGGCTCTGAATCGCCAGACAATACGCCCCCTCGATTTTACTCAGCATATCCTTGATGCGATCCACCAACGCGTCTTTTTGCGATTTGGCGATCAGATGTACGATATTTTCGGTATCCATCCCCGTCTGAAAAATCGCCCCGTTGTCTATCAACTCGTTTCGCACTTCGTTTTTGTTGACCAAGTTTCCGTTGTGTGCGACGGAGATCTCACCCAGTTTGTAGCGCGCAAACACGGGTTGTGCATCCAATACCGAGTCGTCACCGGCCGTCGAGTAGCGATTGTGTCCTATCGCGCAACGTCCCGTAAGCACCTTGAACACCTCTTCATCGAACACCTCGGTGACTAACCCGCGATCTTTGACAAGGTGTATCGTACGATTGTCCGCCGTGGAGATACCCGTCGATTCCTGACCGCGATGTTGCATCGCAAAGAGCGCATAATAGGCGATTTTCGCCGCATTGTCGCTACCGTAAACACCGACTATAGCACACATTGTGTACTTCCTTTGGAGGTGAGTGAGTAGTTTTGGTTTGCATTGCTTTGCAATGCTGCTATTTCAATAAAAGCGGTGCCCCTGCACTGCATACGACAATTCCTCATTCCTAATTCCTCATTTTATATGCCAAGACAATCGTTGATCGTATAAAAACCTGCGGGCTGCGCAACCAGCCATTTCGCCGCACGAAGCGCACCTTTGGAAAAAGTCTCTCTGCTTGTGGCGGTGTGGTTGAGTTCAAGATATTCGCCGTCATTATAAAAACCGACGGTATGTCGCCCTACGATATCGCCTCCACGAAGCGCCATTACGGCAATCTCCTCTTTACTACGCGGACCGATTTGACCGTCTCTACCACTTACGCGAACTTTGTCGAGATCGACACCACGCCCTTTGGCGGCAAACTCAGCCAACGTCAACGCCGTTCCGCTGGGAGCGTCTACCTTGTGACGATGATGCATCTCGACAATCTCGATATCGAAATCTTTCAGTGTCGCGGCGACCCGTTCCACCAACTGCTTGAGCAACGCAATGCCCGCGGACATATTGGAAGAGTACAGCACCGGCATCTCTTGTGCCGCCTCTTCGATAAGGTTTTGTTGGTGTTTGTCGAATCCTGTCGTCGCAATCACCAACGGCGTGGGATTACGAAGCGCCGCTTCGCACAATGCTTGTGTCGCCGCGGGAGCAGAAAAATCCACCACCGCGTCGCATGCTTCGAGCAACGCCTCCATGCTGTTAGTAATCAACGTATCTTCCGGTACGGCGGTCTTGAGCTCGTCAAACACGTGCACCGCCGCCAACCGCAACGCCTCGTCTTCCGTCACATTCTTAATCAAATGCGCACCCATGCGCCCCGTACTTCCGACTATACCTACTTTTATCATCTTTTTCCCTTCACGCTTCTTCTTGGATATAGGCGATCACTTCCAACGCCGCCGTCGCACCGTCTCCCGCGGCACATACCACCTGCTTGGGTGCATCGATGCGCAGATCGCCCGCCGCATAGAGTCCTTCGACATTCGTACGCATACGCAGATCCACTTTGACTTGCCCCCATTCGTTGACGTCGCAGATGAAATTACCCGTCTCGTCTTTGAGCACTTCGTTGTTGACGTTGTGTCCCACAAAGACAAAGATACCCGGCGTATCGAGGGTGCGTTTTTCGTCTGTTTTGAGGTTACGTACATGTACCTGCGTCACCCCGCTCGCATCGCCCGTTACCTCTTCGACGACACTATCGAGAACAAAGTGAATGTTGGGTTTGCTTTCAGCACGTTCGACCGTAGAAGGCGCCGCGCGAAAACGATCACGACGATGTACGAGATAGACGTTGCTACAGATGTTGGAGAGATAGATCGCCTCTTCCAATGCCGTATCGCCACCGCCGAGCACTGTTACCGGCTTGTCTTTGTAAAAAAATCCATCGCATGTCGCGCAAGTACTGACACCGCGGCCGAAAAACTCCTCTTCTCCCTTAAATCCCGCGCGTTTCGGCGTCGATCCGGTACAGACGATCACCGTTTTGGCTTCCACGCTTTTACCGCCTTCAAGCATCAGTGTAAAATGATCTTCCGTTTTAACGACGCGTTCGACTTTGACCATTTCGTGCTTGAGTCCGAAATGAAAACACTGTTCTTGCCAGGTATTCATAAAATCCATGCCGGTTTTGGTATGATCGAAAAATCCCGGATAGTTCTCTATCTCGCTACTTTGCGTAATCTGCCCTCCGGGCAAGCCCATCTCGAACAGTACCACGTTTTTCAATCCGCCGCGCGTCGCGTATAATCCGGCAGTCAATCCAGCGGGACCGCCCCCGACAATCGCACAATCCAACATTATCGTATCCTTCCGCATCATCGTTTCGTTTTTGAAATTACATTATAGTCAAATTCCGGTAAAGCGCCGTTTGAGAGAGAAAAGTTTTAAGAAGATCGGCGGGTATGAAACCCGCATATGTCCGAAGCTATTACAAAAGTGCGTTGAGTTTTTCCGCAAAGACATCTTTGCTTGCGGCACCGACCATTTGATCGACCACTTCGCCGTTTTTGAAGAAGAGGATGGAAGGAATGGAGCGGATACCGAACTTAACCGCCAATTCTTGCTCTTCGTCGGTATTGACTTTGGCGATTGTCGCCTTGCCGTCAAACTCTTCCGCCAACTCTTCGATAATGGGTGCGATCATTCTACAAGGTCCGCACCACGGCGCCCAAAAGTCCACCATCGTTACGCCTTCCGCTACAGTCGCGTCGAAATTTGCCGAAGTCAGTTCTACATATTTGCCCATGTCCTATTCCTTTATAAGTTGTATTGTCCGAAATTATAGCCAACTTTGATTAACGATTCTTAACAAATCTTTCATGAAAAAAGCACTCGTTTGCAAGTTATTACTAATCGCTACATATTCTCTTCGCACGGTAATAGCACTTCGCGAAACATCGCCGAGCGCGTTCCGGCAACGGCACGATTGCTTTTGCCTTTGACAGTATAAACGAATGAGATTTTGGGACGATCCGTCTCGTTTTTGTTGGCGCGATGAAGCAGCTTACAATGAAACAACACCACATCGCCTTTATGCAACGTATGACTCGTTTTCGTCTCTATCAATGCCCGGTTTTCGGAAAGATCTTCTCTAAAATACTCCTTTTCGTCAAACTGCTGCGGCGAAAACCTCATCGTATGACTTCCGGGAATAAACTCGAGCACACC
>JALVPA010000189.1 GCA_027026055.1 Campylobacteraceae bacterium
TAGCCCTTATCAACGTCGTCTTCCCCGCCCCATTCGGTCCCATCACTGCTATACGTTCTCCGCTTTTGACGCTCAAGTCGACTCCGTCAAGTACTCTACTACCCATAAAATACTTGACCGCTCGGTGCACTTCGACAACCATCAGACAAGATCCTTCAATCTGAATTCATAATTGTACGCATCGGTATGGCACACATCCAAACAGCGACCGCACAAAGTACAGTCACCGTTGACAACAAGCTCGGTATCAATTCCTTTTTCTTTGCGTTTTTTATCGTATTTAGGTTTGATAAATTCCAACACATGATCTTCGAAGCAAGCATTCAGACATGCACCGCAATGATCGCACTTGTTCATGTCCCATTTCATTTTAGTCATACTTGCCCATCCCAGCATATTGTATGTCGTACCGACAGGACAGATATATTTGCACCAAGCTCTTCTCGAATAAAAGATCTCTATCGATAAAACGACAACAACCCATACGATCCCTAAGCTCCATCCGTATGTAATCATGCGACTAAGGTAACCGATGGGATTGATCACTTCAAAAACGAGATAACCGTCTATTGCGGCGGCAATAAGAAAAATCGCCCAAAAAACGAAACGTACGTGCGGTGAAAATTCATGCTCTTTGATGATTTTTTTACGTACCAAAATTTGATGGATACGTTCACCTATTTCACTCAAAAAACCATACGGACACACCCAAGCGCAATAGCTTTTTCCTCCTACCAAAAAATAAAATCCTATCAGCGTCAAACTTCCGATGATAACATTAGTGTGAAAATGATGTTCCGAGGCAAAAATTTCCAAAGCGGTAAACGGATCGATTAGATGAAACCCCAAAAGCCTGGAACCGTTCAACGTTCCTTCCAACAATTGCAAATCGATATGAAAAGAGAGGAAAAAAAGTACATTGATTATGATGATGCTCAACCATCGCCATGCTCTTATCGTTAAACGCAACTTTCCGTTTTTATCTTTATAATAAAGCGTTTTAAAGATCGGCGCATCTATCAAATCTTTCGCTTTTGCATGATACTTATCCATTTCTCATCCTTTTTTAATTCGGCGATCCGTATTGCGTCATATTCGATTTTTATTTTCTTTCGAGTTTTTCGGAAAATCGGCCTATCTCTTCGGAAAGTGCTTTGATTTGTTCATCATTCATCTTACTCAATAATCCGTACATGACATAATTTTTTCTTGTACCGCTCTTAAATTCCGAAAGCGCACTATATACTTCTTTCGCACTTTTACCGATAAGTTTCGGACCGATAATTCCTTCTCCGTTGACCCCGTGACACGAGGCACACTTTTGTTTATATAACGGGCTTACGTCAAATGCCGCCAAATTTCCCGCCTTATTTTTCAATGCCTGCAATTTGGCTTCGACCTCTTTTCTTTTTTTCTCCCGTTCTTTTTCCATTTCCATATCATCGGATTTCGTTTCGTTCTTTTTTTCTATCGATTGCACTGTCCGTTCGAGCTTCACTTCCATTTTCGTTTTTGCAATAATGTTACGAATCTCTTCGAGTTTATGCACCTCTTTATCGGATTGATACATTTTGAACATCGCCGCCAAAGCGAGAATTGTCGTTACCGCCGCAATAACATGTTTCATTTTTTTTGACTCCTCATCTGTTGAATTTCTTTGTTGAATCGCTCTATCTCTTTTGCTATCGCTTTCAACCGCTTTTCTTCTATTCGATTGACCAACTGTTTCATCAAAGGATTTTGCTTCTTACCGTTTTTAAACGCCATAATACGGTTGAAAATATACTCGGCGTCTTTACCCAGTAGCGCAGGACCGATTACACCGTTCGCATAATCGTCGTGACATGCGGAACAAAGCAAACGATAATCGGGGCTCAGTTGTTGCACCATCAATGTAATTTGTACCTTTTCGTAAGGCGAACGTATATCCCGATATGCATCCAACTCTGTTCTCACCTTCGATGTCGCTTCTTTATACATATCCGTTTCTTGACCATTTTCGCTATTGTACGAATAATAAAATTCACCGGTATTTTTTTTGGTTTTTTTATCCGCTTTCTTATCGAATTTTACGGCGCCTTCGGTAACGACAATACCTTCTGTCGGAGAAAGTTGTCGATATTCTTTGTCGTCGTTTTCTCGAGAACATCCGACAATATATAACATTGTCACCGCAATAATCATTCTCACCGTTTTTTTATCCATTGTCGTTTTCCTTGGAACGCTTGTATACATCACTGTATTGTGCGTACGGAATAATATTGAGTACCTTTGTCGGACAAAGCTCTACACACGCACCGCAACCGACACACGCTTCTCTAATTTCGGGAACGATTCCGCCTCCTTTTGCCACCATTCCTATCGCTTGTTTCGGATCGGGTTCGTACGGACACATATCGGCACAAATCGTACAAATCTTCCCGATATTTTTATCAAGTCGCTGTAAAAGCGTTTTTTGGAGCTTGACCTTTTCGGGATCATCATCGCGTATCACTACCTTGTGTGTTTTTCTCTCTTCTTCTGTCAATACCGCCGTATGCTCATAAATAGGCGCTATCATCTCTTCGGTGACTTTTTCATTTCTCAGTGCGATACAAGCACTTTCGTTCACGACAACCGCCACTCCCATATGTATCTTCTCGATCGTGTTTGCCTCGTGATCGAGAGCCCCCGTAGGGCAAGCAAGAACACACGGAAAAGCCTCGCATAAATAACAGCCGCGTTCCAACGGAGCGATATAAGCAGTACCGACACCTGCTTTCCCGTCTACATCTTCGAGCTTGATCGCATCATACGGACAAACTTGCAAACATTGCCCGCATTTAATGCACATTGCAAGAAAATTTTTTTCTTCCACTGCACCGGGAGGTCGCAATTTGTTCCCGGTAGAAACAAAATCCTTTGCAGCCCAGATTCCGCCTGCGCCGGCAATACCCAATACACCAAGCCCTACGATCTGCTTCATGAAGTCACGTCGTTTTGTCTCTTTCATCTTTTAATCCGTCCTTCGTACATTCTCGGATGGTCGTCTTTAACGAGCTTTACCGGCTCGGAAAAAGGTGCCAACTTCGCCAGAAAGTTCAATATCGAAATAATCGGCGATCCGTAAAAAAACTTCAAGTTCGGGTTAAGTAACCATATTTTATCCGCATACGCGTAGTAGACATACGGTGTATCACCTATGCCGTTGCCATCTTTATCGAACCCTTCGTAATCGTCCCAATAGTTTTCATCGAAAATATTTTCGGTTACTTTCGTATTGTACGAATCGTTGACCACATTTTCGATATTACCCTTAAATATGTTGCTGACAAACTTATTGTGCAAACTGAGCGAATGAAAATGTATCCCTTCGCTGTTGTAGATGATACGATTGCCCTCAATGACATTAACGCTTTCAGGATCGAAGGGAGAACGGTCGATATACAATCCTCTGGCACAATAGATGATCGTATTGTTTTTTATCGTGAAATTGCTCGCATCTTTCAGTCCTATTCCCAGACCTGTCGTACCCAAAGAATTTTCAACGATGTTGTCCGTCGCTATCGTATCGCGCGAGTACATAAAAAAGATTCCTACGGAGTTGTGTTTATAAATATTTTTTCTGACGATATTTTTCCCAGCATACATAAAATGTAGCGAATACCTTCCGTATTCTCCTCGATTTTTTTCGATAATGTTTCCATGAGAATACCACACTACAAAATCGCGCGATTTGTACAAAACGTTACCCTGAAGTATGTTGTCATTACTATACCATAATCGAATACCATCTCCCCTCAAACCTAACGGAAACGGCTTGGACTGTATATAGTTACCTTTGATTTCGGAACGACTCACTTGGGCCATATCGATACCGAAAAGCGTATCAACAATTCGATTATGCAAAATATGGCAACGCGAAACGTTTTTCATGGAAATACCCGCATCGATCCTTTCGTGTTCGGCCCCACTGTGGCGTATCGTAAGATTTTGCAAGGTAACATCGGAGCTTCGTATCGTAACCACCGTGCCGTTTCCGTCCCCTTCGATAATCGCTTTTTGATCCTTACCGTCGATTATCAAAGGTTTGTCTATCACGATATTACCGCGATATACACCGGCCGGAAGCTCCAATTTGGAACCGGGTTTTGCGGCATCTATCGCATTTTGAAGTAAAGACGCCGATAGTGTCGTATGCGTCACGATAGCCACTATCGCCGAAGTTATCGTCGCTTTCCGTATATACGCCATTTCCATTCTCTTTTTCTAACCGGACGTCACGTTCGAAGAGTTTGTTTCTTTTTGTACTTACGTTTTGCCGCAATCGCTAAAATACTCAAAATACTAATCGCTACCAACAGCCAAAAACCGATTGTCGGATAGGAATGTGTCGTAAATTGCGCCACCTTACCGTCTCCAAATACCGTTGGCGTGAAAGGTTTTATCTTAAAAGCGCCCCATTCATGCATATGGTGACCGTACCAGTAAAGCCAATAAGAATAAAAACCGATAAAGATTACGGGCAATAATACAGGTATCCACATCAACAAATTTAAAATACGATTATCGTAAAGCATGAACATTACCATCAACCATGCGACGAAAACCAACGCATACGGAGCGATCATTCTTAAATAAGGGGCGCCCCTTTCCATAGGATCCATACCGATATAGTGGTTGATCGTATTCATCTCATGCACATCGCCGCTAAAGCCGTCGAAATGATAAAATACGGGAATACCTTCCGGAAAAGCGTCCTTCGGATAATTGGGCGCTTCAAGCGAAACATACCAAATCGGTGCGGTAACCACATTTAGTTCCGCATCGTCCTCGATCATTTTTTTCAAATCGTTCGCATCCTCCTTGGGTGTATTGGGCGAAACATACCTGCCTTTCTGATAATAGTTCCACACTTGTACCGTCAGATCCGAAAGTTTATCGCCTTTGCCTTGACGTCCCATCTCAACGACATTATGGGTAAGCACGGCGGGAATAACAAACCAATACAATAAAATACCCAATGCCAATAATGTAAAAAATCTCGATTTCGTCAAAGAGTCCATTTTTCGTTCCTTTCGTTAGAAAACATTACGTTTATCTCCATATTCCCATGATCGTTTTATTATATCCCACTCCATGGAGATCGAGATTGACAAATATCAAGTTAAACGATATTTATAGAGTTGATTATTTTTTATTATGGAGAAGCGACGACGAAAATTCTCGTCGCCACATTGGTTTAGAAAAGATTGGCGTTTTCATCGATCCATTTGAGGTATTCGATGATATCGTCGGCTTGCTGTTCCGTCATACCCTGGTTCGGCATACGCAAATTGAAGTAATTAATCATCGATTTGATGTACTCGTCGTCATACATCTTTTCGGGGTGCAATATCCATTGTTTCACCCAGGTTTCTCCATTTTCATGTCTTTGGAGGACACCTGTCAAGTCCGGACCGGAGCTCACTTTTCCAATGACGTGACATCCGTTACATCCACCTTCTTTATAAGCCTCTTCACCGCGTTTTGCCGCTTCACTCATCGGTTTGGCTACCTTCTTGACAAGGAGATCTTTCGCTCTGATACCTACATCCGCCGTTTTGACCATATATTGCCAGATCATGTTTTCGAACAGAATCGCTTTTTCAAGGTCACCCGCCTTGAGCGCTTCGTTCGCTTTTTTCTTCTGCTCTGGAATTTTGTTGTATTGATCGAGCGCATCTTCCACCAGCGCTTTGACTGTAGGATATTTCTCGTAGTGATTCTCTTTGAGGAATTTGACGACACTCTGAATCACTTTATCCGTAGCATCATTGACCGCAACCGTTTGCTCATACTCTTTTTTGAGCTGTTCGGGTGTCATCGAAGCCATTTTGAGTTTTTTAGCCGGCGTATATTTTTTGTTGGGATCTTTAACCAGCAAATATCCCATCATTTCCAAGTGAAGCGCCGAACAGAACTCTGTACAATAATAAGGGAAGACCCCTTCTTTATCTGCTTTGAAAGTAACGGCAACGGTTTTACCCGGCTCCAAAGAAGTGTGCACATTGTATTGATCGACCGTAAATCCGTGCGTTTCGTCTTCGGCTCTCTCGAGGTTTGTCAAATAGAAGGTTACCGTATCGCCTTTGTTGACTGTCACATGTTCCGGGTTGATATGCGATCTGACCACCGTACCGTAAACATAAACATGATTGCCTTTTCTCTCTATTCTCTCTTGTCCCGCCAACGTTTTGCCTTCGTGAATCTCTCCAGTAAAGGCATTCGTACCCATTTTGTAACGTACTTCCGTCTTCAATTTGTCCGCACGTATCGCCACTGCTTGGTGCGGTTCGCCAAGAGGTACGGGCATATCGTAAAGCAGTTGCATCTTTTTACCGCTAATGTCGATTAACTGATGATTTTGCGGATGCAAAGGCCCGATTTCGTTAAATCGATCGATCGCCAATTTGTTTAACGCAATGATATAGTCTCCTTGCGGATCTTCGGTTTTACCTTCCATACCGCACAAGTGACCGATATTGTAGTTGACATTTTGTCTATCTTCAACTTTACAAGTCTTGTAATTCCATCTGACAACTTGGCTGTCGACATAAAGCGATGTATAGATCTCTCCGTTTTTCCAATTTTTTCCATATTGATTGTGTAACGGCCCCAACCCAAGTTCCGCTTGACAATGCGATGTTTTTTTCAGATCAAGTATGGGAATACCGTACGGGTCCTTGCCCATATATTGTTTATTTTTGATGGCATCTAGAATCTTTTCGAAATCGTAAACCGTCGCATGGGTATCAAGCTTCCCGCACACTACGATATATTTCCCATCGGGAGAGACATCGACGCCGTGCGGCGATTTCGGTTCGGGGATTAAAAAGAGAGCATCGTTTTTGACCGCCACATCGATCGGTACCACACGATGCCCGTTGACAATTTTTACATTCTTATCGTCTTTGGCAAGTTCGGCAAGCTTCTTCCAATTGTATACATGCAAAAAGTCCGTATCGTTTCTACTCATCCCCGCTTCAAACGGCGGCAATCCTTTTTCGATCCCCCCGGTATACATTTCGGAGTTGAACGAGTTGGTAAACCCCCATCCGTAGCTTATCTCTTTACCTGCATCAGAAAGATCCTGCATATACGGAGGCATCTCAATCGTAAAAGATTTATCGGGTTCGATTTTACCGATCTTCGGATTGAATTTCCAAATGGTCACACCACCACGATACGTCTCTTTATACTCTTCGATCGGATGATAATTGTTGTCAAACGGTGCGGCGTATTGACACGCTTCGAGAATATACTCGGAATTAGGTGTAAAAAAGGCGCCGCCGTGATCCGACTTGAAAACAGGATTGACCACGATTTGCTTCGTCACGAAATCTTTCAGATCGATCACAGCGAGTCGAGGATTGGCTTTGTCGTTGATGACCAACCATTTACCGTCGTATTTACCGTCCGTTTCCGAAAGGGCGGGGTGGTGCGTATCACCCCACGTGATCTTTTTCCCTCTGATATTGCCTTGGGCAAGCACTTTTTTCGTATCGTCGTCATACCCCCACCCTTGCCACGGTTCGGGGGTAAAAACACCGATAAATTTCAAAATACGCATCGAAGGTACGCCGTACACCATCACTTGTCCGGACTGTCCGCCGGAACTAAACACAATATATTTATCCCTTTTGCCGCTCGGTGTATAAGTTTTTGCCGCCGCCAACAAATCCGCCTGCGTCAAACCTCTCTCTTTCATCACTTTATCCAACGCACTTCCCGCAAAAAGTGTGGAAACACTTAATGCGGAGCTCAAAAAAAGCGATGCTATGACACTTAATCGATGTTCCATCATTCTTCCTCCTTCGTTGTTCTTTACCTCTGTAGCATTTTTTGCCGCATCGAACATCACCTAACCATGCAACGACAGAAAGGTCCATCGAAATCCGCAAACATTTCATTATAACGAATAGTTTTATTTAATATTATTGATTTTAATCAAGAATTTAACACTAATTTAACACTTGAGGAAGTTGCAGAAATATATTGTTCGGTACGAAAAAGATAAATCGAACAAATCGATAAAAACAGAATATTTTTCCGTTTTTATCCTTAAAATCAATATTTAAAACGTATATGTCACATTGGCGTAGACATATCGTCCGGGTTCGTTCATCAACATCACTTTGTCTTCGCGTGTCGTCGTGGGAAGCAGAATCAAATCTTTATACGTATTTGAGACGGCATAACTCTTGTCGAACAGGTTGTCTACCCCTACAGTCAGTTCAAAGCTCTCGGCAAAGGTTTTCGTCGCTTTCAGATTCACAATCATATACGAGGGAAGATACTGTTCGCCGTTTTCCGCGTCGTATTCGTTCCAATCGTCCGAACCGACAAGCTCCGCACGCAAATGCATACTGTCGTTCCAATCGTAATTGAGTGCCAACGTGTATTTTAACGGTGGAATTTCCGGCATATTCGTACCGCTTTGTCCGCTCAACGGACGATCCTTTTTCCCCCGTTGATAAGCAACGCCGTAATCGAAATAGAACGACTCGGATACGAAATAGGCACCGCTCAACTCGAACCCGTATATGACGGCATCCACGTTTTCATACGCGTGATACGCCATAGTTTTTCCCATTTTCGTAACGGTATTGCTTGCGTTATAGGCGATAAAGTTATCCAACATCGAGTAGAACGCACTCACTTTAACGATGCTTTCGTCAAACTGCTTTTCCACACCGACATCAACTTCGTAATTGACCGTGTTGTCCAAATCGGGCGTTCCGATTTCGTTGCCCATACTGCCTATCCAGTAGAGCTCTTTGGCATCGGGAACACGCGACGATTTTCCCGCACCTACGAAAAACTTTAACGTATCGTCCGCATAATAGGTACCGTTGATATAGCCGTTCAACTCACCGTAATCGTTCTCTTTCTGAGACGCATATGCCGAAGAGATACGCGTGTCGTCGTACCGAAGACCGAAATTCAACACGAAATTCTCTATCGATACGGTATCTTTTACGAAAAATCCGAGATTTTTCGTATCGACAT
>JALVPA010000190.1 GCA_027026055.1 Campylobacteraceae bacterium
CGGGCACGCACGCTGCGGGCGTGGTGATCTCCAACGAACCGCTCTGGGAGAAAACCCCCATCTTCAAACCTTCGGGGCAAGATACCCTCGCGACACAGTATAGCGGTAAGTATGTCGAAGACGTCGATCTGATCAAATTCGACTTTTTGGGGCTCAAGACGCTCACAGTCATCGACGAAGCGCTCAAATTGGTCGAAAAACGTCACGGTAAAACCATCGATTTCGCCAAACTCGGCATGGAAGATCCGAAAGTTTACGAGTATATTTCGACGGGCGATACCTTGGGACTCTTTCAGATCGAATCTTCGGGTATGCAGGATTTGGCGAAAAAGCTCAAACCGAGCGGCTTCGAAGATGTTATCGCGATGCTAGCGCTCTATCGCCCGGGACCGATGGAATCGGGTATGCTGGACGATTTCGTCGAGCGAAAACACGGGCGTGCGGAGATCACCTATATGTTTCCCGAACTCGAACCGATCCTCAAACCCACCTACGGGGTGATCGTCTATCAAGAGCAGGTGATGCAGATCGTACAGACCATCGGGGGCTTCAGTCTCGGCGGCGCGGATTTGGTACGCCGCGCGATGGGGAAAAAGATCAAAGAAGAAATGGACAGACTCAAAGGGGAGTTTGCCGACGGGGCGGAGAAAAAAGGTTTCGATCGCGCCAAAGCGATCGAGCTTTTCGATTTGATCGTCAAATTTGCCGGATACGGATTTAACAAGTCGCACTCTGCGGCCTATGCGATGATTACTTTCCGTACCGCCTATCTGAAATACTACTATCCCACCGAGTTTATGGCGGCGATGTTGACATTGGAGCGCAACAACACCGACAAAGTGGTCAAATATGTCGACGAACTCAAACATATGGGCATCGGACTCTTGCCTCCCGATGTCAATCGGTCCGGACGCGTCTTCGAGGCGACGAGCGACGAAGGCAAAGAGGTGGTTATCTTCGGCATGGGGGCGATCAAAGGCGCGGGCGATGCGGCGATAGAGAGTATCCTCGAAGCGCGCGGCGATACGCCTTTTACCGACTTGAGCGATTTCGTCTCGCGTATCGACACCCAAAAAGTTAACAAAAAAGTGATCGAAGCGTTGATCAAATCGGGCGCGCTCGATAGTTTCGGCTATTCGCGTAAGGCGATGCTGCTTCAGATCGAAGAGATTGTCGAGGCCTCCAAAAAGGCGGACGAAGCGAAAAAGATGGCGATGGGATCGCTTTTCGGAGGCGGTGAGGAGATGACGTCGGTCAAGTTGGAGCTCAAAGAGACCGAAGAGTTCGATCCGCTCGAGATTCTCGAAATGGAAAAAGAGACGTTGGGCTTTTATGTCTCGGGACACCCGCTGGACAAATATCGCGAGACGCTATCCGAGATCAAATACACGCTCAGCTCCGAGATAGACGAACTGGCGGACGGATCGCAAGCGCTGCTTATCGGACGTATCGAAAATATCACCGAAAAGATCAGCAAAAAAGGCAACAAGTTCGGTATCGCGCAAGTGATGGACCTGCACGGTACTTTCGAATTGATGCTTTTCGAAGACAGACTCAAAGAGCTCGAAGAGGACTTTGACACGACCAAACCGATCGCCTTTAAGGTCAAGGTGACCAAAGACGGCGAATTTACCCGTATGAACATTCTCAAGATCGAAAGTCTCAAAGAGGCGAAAAAAGAGAAAGTCAAGGTGAAAAAAGAAGAAAAACACACCCCCGAACCCGAAGCGCCGCCGTTGATACTGGCGCTCAATCTCATGCCCGACGCCAAAATCGTCGAAGAGTTGATGTGTCTGGTGCAGCGTTATCCGGGCAAACGCCCGTTGCAGTTGCATATCAAGAGCAAGCTTGCCGACGTGGTGATCGAGAGTCGCTACCGTGTCAGCGATATGATCGTCGAAGAGGCGAAAGAACTCGGCGTCTACCTTCCCTCCGTCGTTACGACCGAAGAAGCGTCGTAACCCTCCATTATAAAAATTTACAATAATACTGTAAAAGATAAAATTAAACTTATCGATAGTAAAAACACTCTACAATAAAACGAACGAAACGAGAAAGGAGTGTTATGCGTACGATTGGCGTCATGTGTGTCTGGTTGGCGATGTGGGGAGTCGCTTCGGCGGATACGGTAGAGGAAAAACCCTATTCGAGAGAAACGGTGGCACAAGAGATTTTAAAAGAGGTTCGGGATGTCGAACGTGCCAGAGCGAAGACTATAAAAGCGATGGAGCGTTACAGAGACGAGATCTTGTCGTTGCGCAACGGTGAGGTTAAAAAGGGTGCACCGTCCGCTCACGAACGTATCGTAGAGGCGCAAAGTGTAGCGCAGATCGCCGATGAGACGGCAAAAGTGGAGGTAAAAAAAGCGATGGCTGCACACCGTATCGCCGAAGCGGTCGATAAAGTGGAGAGATTGAAGCGTAGCGGTGCCGATAAAAAAGCGGTGGCGCAAGCGCATAGAGATGCGTTACGAACGATAGCTCGCAATGTGGCGGATGTGAAAAAAACCGAAGCGGAAGCGACGAGAAAGATTGTCGCGCTTAGCGTCGCGAGTGAAAAACGCAAAGCGACTCCCGTCGAATATCCCAATGTCGAAGCGGTATTGGTGGAAACGGAAGCAAAAGCGAAAGTCAAAATCGCCAAAGCCGTCACTGCCGTGGAAATCGCGAAAGCCGTGGAAAAAGCGGAAACGCTCAAAAGACTTCCGCCCGAAGCGTTGCATGAAGCTTTGTCGAAATACGCCGATATGCCGTTGGAAAAATTCGAGGCGCTGATGCATGCGCGTATCGTCGAGATAGCGGCGCAAGTGGAAATCGCGCGTGCCGAAGCGCTCAAGGAGATAGCGCAAATCGTAGCGACGGTAGAGGCGGTACGTCATATGCATAAAGGCGATGCGCTTTCGAAAAAAGGGACGACCCTGCCGGAAAGTTACCCGAAAAGACTTTTGCGCGTAAAAAAGAGAAAGAAAGATGATGTTTTAAAATAAATTCGA